>RFIL01000053.1 GCA_003695285.1 Calditrichota bacterium | reverse complement strand
TTTATTGAAAAACCGATGACCCAGACTCTGGAAGAGGCAGACATCCTGAACCAATTAGCCCGGGAAAAGGGATTGAAAATTCAAATCGGTCATATTGAACGATTTAATCCCGCAATTCTGGCCATTGAGGGGTTACCGATCAATCCTTTATTTATTGAAGCCCATCGGATGTCAAATTTTAATCCCCGGGGAACGGATGTTGCTGTCATTCTGGATTTAATGATTCACGATATTGACCTGATCTTGAGTTTTGTAAAAAGCCCCATTACCCATGTGGATGCCAGTGGCGTGGCAATTATCTCCTCCTCAGAAGATATTGCCAACTGTCGCTTACAATTTGAGAATGGATGCGTTGCCAATGTGACCGCCAGTCGGATATCAACCCGCAAAATGAGAAAGATGCGCTTCTTCCAACCCAATGCCTACATTTCAGTGGATTTTCTGGAAGGCATCTCCGAAGTGTATTATCTCTCCGGAGAAGACATCCAATTAAATACAAACACCTTATCCATCTCACTGGGTGCACTTCCTCAGGGAGGGAAGGGAAAAGAAATCCGATATGCTCGACTGGAAAAAGGAGATGTCAACCCTCTCCGGTATGAATTACAACAGTTCTGTCGGGCGGTTATCAACGATACTCCTCCGCCTGTTACCGGCGAAGACGGTCGTAGAGCACTTGCTGTAGCTGAAAAAATTTTAGACAGTATTAACCAACACACAGAAATCGTTAAAAAACACTGGAAGTTAAATAACATCTAATTAAAAAACAGGAATTACGATTTATCATGAAGGAAAAAGTAGAACAAACAACCGAACAAAACACCTCATCCCCCCGAAAGGAACCTCAGTCTTTTCGACAGAAAGCGGGTGAATTCTTTTTTAAGAACCGTGGTTATACCCCGGTTCCTTTTGTGGTAATTGTCGTATTTTTATCCCAGCCTACCTGGCGAACTTTCTGGATAGGTCTCTCATTAATGGTTCTGGGAGAAGGTATCCGAATTTGGGCAATGTCTTATATGGAAGGAACGACTCGGTCACGAAGAATTCAGGCAAACCAGTTAATTACCAGCGGGCCCTATCGGTTCATCAGAAATCCCCTCTATCTTGGGAACTTACTTCTCTATGCCGGAGTCGCCATCATGACCAATATCTGGGTGCCTTACTTTCTGGTGCTTTCCTTACTCTATTTTATTATTCAATATATTCTGATTATTGAAGCGGAAGAAAAAGTACTCCATGAACTATTCGGTGCTGCATTTGAGCAATATTGTGCTACCATCCCCCGTTTTTTCCCTAATTTTAAAAGTTACCCTCAAAACAAAGATATCGAACCGCGTATTTCCAAAGCCTTTAAATCCGAAAAGAGCAGTCTTCTGAGTTTTTCTCTAATTCTGTTGTACTTTGTCATACGCTTAGTTTATTCCATTTAACACTTATACCTGAATGAAGCATTCTACCGGCAAAAATCGAGCAGTTTTTCTGGATCGCGATGGCACCCTGAACGAGGATGTTCATTTCCTGGATTCGGTGGAAAATTTAAGACTCATTCCGGGAGCGATAGAAGCCGTTCGCATCTTTAATCAGCTCAACATGAAGGTTGTGGTGGTAAGTAATCAGAGTGGTATTGCCAGAGGATATTTTGATGAAGACACCGTGAAAGAGATTCATCAGGCTATGGCTCAACGCTTTCTACAATCCGGTGCCCGCATTGATGCCTTTTATTATTGCCCCCATCACCCCGAGTATGGGAATCCCCCCTATCAACAGCAATGTTATTGCCGCAAACCCAATCCCGGCATGTTGCTCTCTGCCGCAGAAGAACTGGACATCGGGTTTCCCTCGAGTTATATGGTGGGAGATAAATTGTCCGATATTGAAACCGGAAAGCGGGTGAACCTCTTTACGATTCTGGTATTAACGGGCAAGGGGTCGGTTGAAGCGAAACGAATGCAAAGTGATTTAACACTGCCCCAGGCAGATGTTGTTGTACAGGATATTCTGGAGGCAGCCAGATTTATTAGCGAGCGAGAACAAGTATCTCACAGTTGAAGCTCCACATTTTGCTGAGGAAAGCTTATGCGAACCCGGTGAAATGCACTTTCAGTTTTTGCTGGTAATCCCCGATCAGACTAAAAATTTCCTTCAGCATTTTTTGTTCAATATGAGTCAGAGTTTTGGGGTTGATATAGTTATCCGGTTCCTGCTGCTCATTGACCACTGCTTTCACCTGACGGACCAACCGTAGTTGCATTAAATAGCGATATGCCTGCACTAATTCATCATATTCCTTATCAGAGATGACCTTCTCGGCATACAGACGGGTTAATCGCTCCAGGGTATTGGTCACCTCAATCTTGGCTTCCAGGGCATAACAGCGGGCAAAATCCACAATCGGGGTCATTGCTTTCTTAATATCCAGCGCATTGCGATGTTCCCCTTTCGATTCCACCACAAAATTTCGAAAGAAGCCCAACGGCGGTTTAATATTGAGTGAGTTATTTGCCAGGTGGTAAAAGAATACCCCGGCTCGATGATCCAACAATCCAAACAGATAGTTTCGAAGTTCATCCGCCAGTGACATATCTCCGAAAGCACCCACAAAATCAAAGAAAATGGTGGAGTGCATCACCGCTTTGGGCTCCGGGGTGTGTATCCAGGTTCGAAAATACTTTTTCCAGATGGATAGAGGCTGGCACCACTGGGGGTTTTGAGCCATTATTCCTCCGTTACAATATTTATAACCGGCTTTATCCAACCAACCACAGACCATCTCTCCGAAATCCAGAAAATACTTCTGTACCTTGATAGCATCAGCTTCCGGAACATCCTCATACAAAATGGCATTATCCTGATCGGTTTTCAGAGTTTGTTCTTTCCGCCCTTCACTTCCCAGAGTCAGGAACACAAAACGCACCGGGGGCTCACCCAGGCGCTCCAGGGCAAATTGAATCAATTTTTTCAAAATTGCGTCGGAAACGGTGGTGATTAATCGATTGAGATGATCCGCCCTGGCACCCATCCGTACCATATCCTTCACAAAAAACGAAATCTTCTTTTGTTTGCCAAACAATTCTTCCGGTGCAGTGGCCTCCAGAATTTCCCGAATTAATAACACCGGCGATTGCCCCTGTGCCATCAACAACCCTTTATTACTGGTTACACCAATCACTTTTCCACGTGCATTGGTGACCGCCAGATGTTGAATATTTTTCTGCACCATTAATAGAATGGCCTCGAAAATGGGGGCATTCCCGGGGATGGTGACCAGTGGGGAGGACATGATGGATGAGACTTTCTCATGAATATCTCGCCCCTCAGCCACAACCTTTTGGCGAAAATCCCGATCCGTAACGATGCCAATATACCGATTTCTTGCATCCTTGACCAGGATGGAACTTCGTTTGGACTCCGTCATACAGATGGCAGCCTCCTGGATGGTGGCATCCATGCCGCAGGCAATAATCTCTTTGTTACAAACCTGTTCAATGGATTGGGTAAGCGGAAAACCCGGTGTCTCTTCTGAGGGAACGCTCACCTTTGCAACGATGGCAGCATAGGAACGATCCATCATCCGCTTCCCGAAGGTCGATGTGAAATAATCTGCGAATTCCGGGTATTTCTGACAGAGCTCAAGAAAATGCTGCTTGGGTAATAAATAGAGTACCGCATCTTCATGAACGCGAACGGTTCGTACTGCCACACCATTATTGATCAACATAGATATGCCACCAAAGGT
>RFIL01000379.1 GCA_003695285.1 Calditrichota bacterium | reverse complement strand
GGTAAATCCGGATATCGATTCACATTTTCCACCAGGAAGCTGATGGTATCGCTGGAAGAAAGTCGGGATTGAGTTTGTTCTATTACCCGAAAAATGATGTTCGGATATGTTCCGGCCTGTTCGTAGGTTGGAGTCCAATGCACCACGCCGGTTTGTTCATCAAATGTGGCACCCTCCGGTAAATTCAATGCCTGAAATAAAATGGGGTCCCCATCGGGTTCTACCGCTTCCAATTGCAAAGTAAAAGGGGTATTTTCCAGTAAATGTTGATCCTCAAGTGGGGTTAAACGAGGAGCATTGTTATGGCGTAGAATTAACGTGGAGGTGTTGGCTGCCAGATACACATAAATATCCTCTTTAAAAACCCCATAAGCTTTATCATTGGTGGGATAATAGCTTTCAATAAAAGGCTTTTCCGGATCATTAACGTTCACAATTTGCAATCCCACATCCCGGTTGGCGAGATAAGCATAGCTACCTACTTTATGGAGATCTCCGACAAACCCGACCTGAGACACCCGGCTAACTTTAAGGGGAAATTTGGGATTTTCAACATTCATAATCAATAACCCACCGGGACCGTCGGCGATGTAGGCATAGGGTTGCTCCACCTGAATTTTCATGGTATTAAAACCGGTACGAAATTGAGCCAACTTCTGCGGAGAGGACGGGTTAGATACATCAAAAATAATCAGCCCACCTTTTTTGGCAGCTAAATACAACAGGTTTTCCGAATAATCCAGCTGTTGAACCCATTCCCCAACCTTTATCCTGGAAACCAGGCTCGGATTTTCTACATTCGAAACCTCATAAATGGCAAAGCCCGAATCGCCTAAAGCGACATATAAATAAGGACTGTTATAATCCACCCATAATGCATTACCGGGGGTTTGGATCCGGCTAATTTTTTTTACATTACCGGGTTCTTCTATGTCAAAAACCTGAACCCCATCCTGATAATTGGAAAGAAAGGCATAACGATCGGTGAGGATGGTTTGCCCGGCCTCATCCCTGGTGGGTAAAAAGGCCACCTCCTGAGGATGCGTTATATCTTTGATATCGACAACCTGTAAACCTGCCCAATGATTGGTTACATACAAATATTGTCCTTTTAATACCACATGGGTGATTCCATCGGGGAAAGGGACTTTGCCGCGAGGGGGTTGAATACTGGAAATTAGTTCGGCTGCTGAGCGTTGCGCCCAAATCCCCTTGTTGAAAATTGGGATAAGAACTATACAGATTATTAAAAAATAGGTCGGTAACGAGTTTCTCATTACTGGCTCCTATTGCATAGTTTCAGGTGTGTCTACATGGATCGATTGATTTACTTGTTCGATGAAGAAATTCTATACTAATAAATTGTGATTGTTAATTACATTTGATCTTTTATTTAATCGACCATAAGTTATAAATCTTTATTGATTTTCACAACTTTTCAAACAGAATTAAATTTCAATCTTTTTGGAAACTATTCAACTTGATTGTTCTTCACTGAACCGATGTACAGTTCAGTCTTGCGTAAGAAAAAGAACTTTAATAAAGCATAAGATACAAATTTGACACAACTATCCGAATACAACTATCTCACATGAAAATTTTTTAAAAATTAAATAAACTCACAAACATCCTGAATGTCTATCAGATAATTCAAAAACATTTTCCGGATTTTGTGCACTGTTTTTTTTCTCCTCTGGCAAAATTAAAAGACCTTTCAAGCACACGCTTCGCTTGAGAAAAATACAACCACCTTAGCAGTAAAGATATAACTTTTTTTGAGATGATGCATGGCTTTCTTCTTTATTCTTCACGCTCGGGTCATATATTTTGTAAATTAGTAAACAAAGATCAAAATGAGGAAGCAGCATGTATTTTTCCAAAATAATTATTTTTGTGTGGCTAACATTCAAACATGTGAGGTTGGGATAAATGAAAGTGGCAATTATTTCCATCGGCAATGAACTGCTAAATGGCCGAACCATCAATACCAATGCCAGCTATATCGGAAAAAAACTGTTTGAGATAGGAATTGTTGTAGAACAGATCCTGACCATTCGTGATGAAGCAGATGCTATACGTTCCGCTCTAAACCAGACATTGCCCAACTTTGATGCCCTCATTCTTACCGGTGGCCTGGGTCCAACCCATGATGATATTACCAAAAAAGTACTGGCAGATTATTTTCACTCTCCCATGACTTTTGATGAAACCATACTTCACAAAATTGAAGAGCGGTTTCGGAAAAGGGGAATGAAAATGCCCGAGACCAACCGTGAACAGGCATATTTCCCGTCAAAAGCCCAAAAAATCGAAAATCCCATCGGCACTGCCCCGGGGATGCACTTTCATCAGGATAACAAACATGTGTTTGTACTTCCCGGAGTTCCCCAAGAGATGGAAAGGATGACTGATGAATACATTGTTCCCTTCCTGCGCAAAACAGCAAAGCTTCCCGAATTAGCGGTACATCTGTATCGCACCACCGGAATTGCGGAATCAAAAATCTATCAATTGTGCAAAGAATTATTTACACGATACCCGAATTTTGAAATTGCCTTTTTACCTAAACTGACCGGGGTAGACGTGAGAATCATTGAACGTCAACCTACCGGAAATTATCACCATTTTGAGGAGCAACTCCTGAAAATCATTGGCAAATATGTCTATTCCTTTGAAGAAGAAGAACTGGAAGAAGTGATAGGAAAACTGCTTAAACAGGAGGGATTAACCATCTCCGTTGCGGAAAGCTGTACCGGGGGACTTATTCAGGACAGGATAACGAATGTTCCCGGCAGTTCGGAATATTTCATGGGAGGGATGGTTACCTATAGCAACGAGAGCAAACTCAAATTTCTGGGAGTTGAAAAAGAGATATTGGAAAAGTTTGGCGCGGTTAGCGAACCCGTGGCGGAGCAGATGGCACTGGGAATACGCCGGGTAATGGGAACTGACATTGGCCTTTCTACCACAGGAATTGCCGGTCCTACCGGCGCCACTCCGGAAAAACCCATAGGGTTGCTCTATGTCGGGTTGGCAACACCGGAAAAGGTGCTTTCCCGGAAATTCCAGTTAGGGCAGGACCGGCTTATAAATAAGCTCCAGGGTAGTGTGGCAGCGCTGGAGTACTTACGTCGATATCTTCTTAATTTATTATAAAACTAACCAATACCAGGAAAAAACCATCGGAGGTAGTTGATGAAAGCCATGGTCTTACCGGGAGTCCGTAATCTGACGGAAACTGATCAACCGTTAGAATTTAAAGAGATGCCAATTCCGGAACCGGGTGAGGGGGAAGTTCTTCTCCGTGTCTACGCCTGCGGGGTATGTCATACCGAACTGGATGAAATTGAAGGGCGCACTCCTCCACCACAATTTCCGGTAATCCCTGGTCATCAGGTGGTGGGAAGAGTTGAGAAAACCGGACCTCTGACCTCCCGATTGTCCGTAGGGGACCGGGTGGGGGTCGCCTGGATTTTTTCCGCCTGTGGGGAGTGTGAGTTCTGTCTCTCGGGGAATGAAAATTTATGTCCTTCATTTCGTGCTACCGGGCGCGATGCTCACGGAGGATATGCGGAGTACATGGTTGTGCCGGAAGAATTTTCCTATCCCATTCCCGAACTCTTCACTGATTCACAAGCCGCTCCTCTGCTCTGTGCCGGAGCGATTGGTTATCGGTCCTTACAGTTGACTCAGCTAAAAAATGGTCAAAGCCTGGGTTTAACCGGTTTTGGCGCATCCGGGCATCTGGTGCTTAAAATGGTAAAGCATCGCTTTCCGGATACCAGTGTCTATGTGTTTGCCCGTAGCGAAAAGGAGCAGGCATTTGCCAGAGAATTAGGTGCGGATTGGGCAGGAGATACCGAAGCTCAGGCGCCGGAATTGTTAAATGCAATCATCGACACAACCCCGGTTTGGAAACCAATTGTGGAGGCCTTGAAGAATCTAAAGCCCGGGGGGCGTTTGGTTATTAATGCCATCCGCAAAGAGTTAATCGATTTGGATTACCTCCTTAAACTGGATTATCCAAAGCACCTCTGGATGGAAAAGGAGATTAAAAGCGTGGCAAATGTTACCCGCAAGGATGTCTCCGAATTCCTGAAATTAGCTGCTGACATCCCCATTCTCCCGGAAGTTCAGGAATACCCGCTGGAAGATGCCAATCAGGCATTGATGGAATTGAAGAATCGCAAAATTCGGGGAGCTAAGGTCTTACGAATTGGTTAAACCTGAGTAACTGCTCAGTTACTTAAATATAGACCGGATCAACAGGATAGACAGGATGAAGAAAATTCTCTCTACTTCGGGGGTTAGATAGCTGAAAAGCTGAAGCTATCGCTCTATTCACCAACATCAGGGGCATCCATAGCATGAAGAGACTTTCTATCCGGTTTATCCCCCAATCCTGACAACAATCTGAATAGTTTCCAACCCATCACATGACGACCCGAGACAAGGGTTCTTTGCCCGGAATTCGCCGGGCATTTTTTTAAAAAATCCACCAGAAAAACTCACCCAATAATTTGATTT
>RFIL01000378.1 GCA_003695285.1 Calditrichota bacterium | reverse complement strand
CCGAAGATGCCCAGAAGTTTAGGGGGATTCAGACAGATGAGGAAGGCCACCACAGCGATAATGATGAGAACCAGATGGCTAAAGCGTAATGCCAGCGATTGTCGACGGTCTTCCGGAAGACTGTCCTTACTAAAACGGTCGATTAAATTTACCACCAGATCATTTGCCGTGATGGTTGATAGTGAAACCAGAATCCCATCCAGGGTAGACATCCCGGCTGCCAACAATACGATCCCGATAAAGGTGAATAACCAATCCGGGAAAGCATTTTTTATGTACATGGTCATAACCAGGTCCTGGCGAAATTGACCCGTGGTCGCATCGATTAACTCGGAGGGGGGTAAAGTTACCCGGGCATAAAATCCGGCAGTTGGGAGAAGGAAAAAGAGTCCAAGTATAACAATACCGTAAATTAAGTATTGTTTAATCGCTTTATCACTTTTTAAGTAGAGCGCTTTGGTGAGGATATGTGGTTGACAAACCAATGCCGCACCGATGATAATTCCGCTGATGTAGATAGAGAAGACATTGTTATAAAGATTGCTGGCCGGATTAACCCATTTTACCAGATTGGGGTCTTCGGCAGCTAATTTAGCAAAGAGTCCTCCATCGGCGGTAAACAGGTGAACGCCGGAAAATAGGATGATCAGGGTAACAATTAACATGAGTGAGCCCTGGAGAGTATTGGTGAAAACATGGGCATAAGTTCCGCCGAGGAAGACATATCCGGTGACAAAAATGAGGATAATTAAGAGGGCCACGGCGTTAGACACACCCAATAATTGCTGCATCACTATTGATAACCCGCCAACAATTAGCACAACGAACGCCAGAGCAAACAAATTTACGATGGCGAAAAAGAGTGCAAAGTCTCTGGAACCATAACGATTACCAATCCAGTGGGGCATGGTCAGGGCGCCGGTATGTTCCCCCAGACGACGAAAACGGAAAGATAATATCACCAGCATTCCACAAAATCCGATCCCAACCGCTACCACAAAATGCATGAATGCCGCCAATCCATGAACGTAGATAAATCCCGGATTGATAATGAAGGTAGCCGCAGAGGCAACACTGGCCGCCATGGTAATCCCGACCACCGCTGGATGGAGGTCCCCTTTACCAATGGCAAAGTTTCCGAAGCTATCCGTCTTGCGATAACCCATCCACCCCAGGTAGGTGGTAGCAATCATATAAGTGATAAAAAGTATCCAGGCCAGGGTCATGGTTTCTTCCCTTTCCTTGAAAATCCTCGATTACCTTCTCACAGATGAATTTTGTAAGAATGTTATCACATCGCGATTGAATTCTTCTGCGTTTTCAATTAAAAATTGATGAGCAAATCCCTGATATATTTTCAACACACTGTTGGGTATGTTTGCTGCCATGAATTGAGCATTTGGGAGGGGAATGATGGGGTCTCCACTTGCTGCTAAAATTAAAGTAGGAGCTACCACCCGGTATAAATCCTGACTGCGATCAAAATTGGCACCCGCCTGTGCCTGAGCAAGAAAAGCGTGTCGAGGTTGAGGGTCTTCTAACCGCTGACGAATAAATTTACTTAAATCAGTTTTGCGTAAATATTCTTCGGTGAATGCGAGCGTCAATTTTTCTCGGATTAGTTCCTCGGGATTGCCTTCGGTTTTAAGGAGGAGTTGTAAGACCTCCGGGGCCATGGGAGTGGCATTCTTACCACCGGCAGATGTACCGGCTAAGATTAATCTGTCAACACGTTCCGGAGATGAAATCGCTAACTCCAGAGCAATATAGCCACCCAGCGAAAAACCCAGTACATGAGTTTTGGGGATATTTAGATGATCAAGTAGGGCTACCAGATCAACAGTCATCTGCTCGATGGAGTAGGGGCCCGGCGGCTTCGAAGATTTACCAACCCCCCGATTGTCAAAAATAATGGTGCGAAAATAGGATGAAAAAGCCGGTAATTGATATTCCCAGAACCACACCCCTACGCCCAGCCCTCCGATGAGAACTAATGGTGAACCCTGACCATGGATTTCGTAATAGAGGTCGACGTCATTAACATGAATAATGTTGGAATTAGATGAATGCATAATGGACTCGGAAAAGTATCTATCTTCCACCGTTGCGGAGCAACGCTCTATGTTTCAATCGTTTGATTTTTTTCAAAAGTTACATATTTTGAATGTTTTTGTCAAGAGTTTCATTTAAAAAAGCTCTCTGCATAAAAAAGAAGGAATGATTTCATTTATCATTTATTACCCTTCAATGTCTCTTAAACAGGGAAGAATTTGGGCAAATAACCCTTCCCCTGAATTTTGTTTGAATGATTTCCATTGCTGTGTATATTGTGTTGAGAGCAAACTTTTTTATGGAAAACAACTTCACCCACACCAGGGGTTGAGCTCGTATTCCTTCCATCTCAAGTTTTCAGATCTCTGCTCATATTTGCTCCATTTTCAGAACTCCAGGTGCCCTAACAATAACATATTTCTCAAATAAATACCTTTTAAATGTACAATTGTAATCAGGGTGGGGAACAGTTTACCCTGTTTCATCCCACATAATTTATCAGGAGGAAGTTATCATGAATAGATGGCACCAGGTATTGATCGT
>RFIL01000377.1 GCA_003695285.1 Calditrichota bacterium | reverse complement strand
TTCTCGGTACCAATCATATTGATAATTCAGCACGGGTGTGTCATGCACCCAGCACCACAGCGTTGAAGCAGAGCATCGGTTATGCCGCCACAACCTGTAGTTACAAAGATATGATTGGCACCGACCTGCTCGTCTTTTTCGGAAGCAACCCGGCGAATAACCAACCTGTGGTGATGAAGTATCTACATCTGGCTAAAAAGCAAGGGACAAAAGTAGCGATGATAAATTGTTTCAGAGAACCGGGGATGGCAAAATACTGGGTACCCTCCATCCCCTCCTCTGCCCTCTTGGGAACTCGTATCACTGATTTCTTTTTCAAAATCCAACCCGGAGGAGATATCGCGTTTATAAATGGGGTGTTAAAGCATTTGATAGACAATGATTGGATAGACAAAAATTTTATTCTTCACCATACCTCTCATTGGGAGGAACTCACCAGGCTACTGGAGCAGCAAAGCTTTGATGAGCTGGAAAAACTTGCCGGATGTTCGCGTGAGGAGATGCTAAACTTTGCCCGTATTTATTCCAAAGCCAGAAGCGCAATTTTCGTGTGGTCCATGGGAATCACCATGCACCGTTTTGGGGTAGAAAATGTAAAATCGATTGTCAATCTGGCATTATCTCGAGGAATGATCGGTAAACCCTATTGTGGGTTGATGGCAATACGGGGGCATTCCGGTGTACAGGGTGGAGCAGAGATGGGTGCCGTCCCCAATCAATTTCCGGGAGGCGTTCCGATAAATGCCACGACGGCAAAAGAATTCTCAAGGCAGTGGGGGTTTCCCGTACCGGATAAACCGGGTCTCTTTGCTGCCGAAATGATTGATGCTGCCCATCAGGGTGAACTGGAACTACTTTATTCAGCAGGAAGTAACCTATTCAACATCCTTCCGGATAGCCAATATGTAAAGGAAGCACTCACCAGAATTCCCATTCGGGTTCATCATGATATTGTGCTAAATCCGCAAATGTTCATCCCCAATTCGGAGATGGTGTTGATCCTTCCGGCTACCACTCGCTATGAAATGAAAGGAGGCAATACAGAAACCACCACTGAACGACGGGTGATATTCAATCCGGAAATACCGGGTCCTCGAATTGCTCTGGCGAAGGACGAATGGCGATTTCTGGTAAAACTAGCACAACGCCTAAAACCGGAATACGCATCCTGCTTTGCTTATCCCACTACCGCAGCCATACGGGAAGAAATTGCTCGAATCATTCCATTATACAATGGCATCCAGCACCTGAGTAAAAAAGGCGATAACTTTCAATGGGGTGGTGAACGACTTGGAGAAAATTTCCAATTCCCAACCGGTGATGGAAAAGCCCACTTTTCTCCACTGTCTCCTCCGGTTCATCATCGTCAAAGCGGGTGGTTTTCCCTCTCTACTCGCAGAGGGAAGCAATTCAACAGTATCACCTTCAGCAACAAAGACCCCCTGTTAAACAATGGACGCCGGAATGAATTCTGGATTTCTTCGGAGGATATGAAAGCATTAGGCCTTAAGGAAGGTAATCCGGTGCGCTTGAGGAATTCAACCGGCTCCCTGGTCGGAATCCTGCGAGTGGGTGAAGTAACCCCGGGGGTGATAATGGTTTATTGGCCAGAAGCCAATGTTCTGGTTCCCCGAGGAGTTTGTGATCCTCAATGTGGAATCCCTGCCTATCGGGATGCCCAGGTAGAAATCATATCCCTTTCCGAATAAAAAAATTTGAACAGCCGGGAACAGCTATACTCGCAAAGGCATATAATTTTCCTAAATTTGAAAAAGGGAAAATTAAGGAGATATGAAGCATCAGAAGTTGATTCTGCCATCATCTGCATGCATCGATATTCAAGCACTCCAAAAATACTACCAGGGGTTTTATGTTCCACCCTCCTCCCAACTAATTCTTGACAATCAAAAGGCTCATCAGTCTTTACCAGCTTTGTATGTTCCACCCTTGATATTTGATGACAGAATCCATCTGGAAGTGGGGTCAGAACCAGCCTATTTTTCACAGGAGGGGGGACACATTTCTATTTATAATGGATTAAGAAATTTCTTATACACAAGAATCAATGGCAAAGATGTGTTTATTTTCGACAATCATCACCACGCATTTTTCTTCTGGATAGCAGCTTATCAGTCTGGGGTTATCAGCCCGGGAGAGTGGCTGGTTCATATTGACCTGCATTCGGATATGTGGCCACCAGCAACATGGCCGGATTTTTCCCTCGATTCTCCTAAACTGCTGGAAAGGAGTTTTCATTATACCAACTACCATCTGAACATTGCAACATTCATTAAACCGGCATTGCAACTGGGATTATTCAGTGAGGTGGAGTTTTTAAACGGATATTACCCCTCATCCCTCCAGCCTCCGAAAGGTTATGTACTGGACATTGATATGGATATTTTCTCCAATGATTTCCCGGATTCGCCAACGTATTTGATGAAAATCAGCCGTTTCCGAGAATACATTCACCATGCCGGGTTGATAACCATCGCTACCAGCCCCGGATTTATGGA
>RFIL01000376.1 GCA_003695285.1 Calditrichota bacterium | reverse complement strand
TTAAGAAGGTAACTCCCTAAAAACCCTGAAGCACCAGTGATGAATATTTTTTTCATGTGCAGAGTGACACCTCAGCTAAAATGAACCCCTCATTGATTCATCAATCCATTGTTTTCCAGTACCATCCGATCTTAGTTCCTTTGAGGATTATTGGGCCAATGGTTGAGTGGCCTCAGCCTCCTCTGAAGGGGTTAAAGAGAGTCTTCTACTCCAGAGGACAAACACAACGCTGGTGGCAAGAATTAAAGACCCAACAACCACGTGAAGCACGGTGGTGGGCACGGAGATAGCCGTCCAGATGTTTAGTCCTCCCAGCAATACCTGAATGACAATGAGCAGGGAAAGAAGTCTGATGTGTTTACCGGAATAGGGTAAATTCCGAAATTTGTAAAATAAAAAACCGATAAAAATCAGGATGGTAAACCCCAGAACCCGATGAGCAAAGTGAATGGCCACCTTGAACAGGTATTCCCCCTGAGAAGCAGGGTATGGCATATAGGAATTCTGGGGTAAGTTTCCGAAAGGAGGAATCAGCCGACCAAAAGAGAGCGGAAAATCAGGGATGCTCAATGCAGCGCCGGCATGTCGCACCACTGCCCCCAGGACCAATTGAATAAATACCAGTGATAAAAGGATTTTACCCAGCCGCGGTACACCGGGATTAATGTGGATGTTTTCTTCTCCGGTTATTCCGGAAATCCAATTTCGGGAATTAAACAGAGCGATTGCGAAGAGTAAACCAAGAATGGCTTGCGCAAGGCATCCGTGAATGACCGCAAATATCAATCGGTTGGTCTCCACACTGGAGATGCCGGTTACCTGCACGGCGGTGTGTTGTACTGTGTGAGAGGATACGACCAGCACACGAATTCCACCCAGCACAGCCTGAAAAATAACAGCTACCAGTGCAAAGACGCCTAACCAGCGAATTTTTTCATTCGGCCGTTTTATCCATAACCAGATGGCCAAAATGGTAACACAAATACCAGTTAACCCTGCTACCAACCGGTGAGAATGTTCATAAAGGATGCCACCTATCATTGGTGGAGCGAGGGTCCCATAAGACAATGGCCAATCCGGTACTGCATCTCCCGAACGGGTACTGGTCACCATCGCTCCTACGACGATTAATCCAACAGCCACAGCAGCGGTGACCACAGAAAACCAATAGAGGGAACGATAATATGTCGGGGAAGATACATGCTCAGCGGTCATTAGCCTCCTCCAATCTTAGCGGTTAATGATTACTAAAAACATATTTTACACCAAATTCACCATAAAACAAATAGAAAATCGTATTTCTTACTGGGTGGGTGATAGGTGGAAGAGGGGAAACTTTTATCTAAAGATGGATGTGAAGAGTGATAGTAGAAGGGAATGTAAAAGTTAGTAAACCTTGCTCCCGGCAGACACTACATTATAGGCTTTAGCTAACCCTTCGATACAATCCAGGATACGTGTTTTCAAAATACTTCTGGCAAAGGAAATGTTAAAGGAGCAATCCGCAGGACGTGGTGCTTTAAATGTAAGTTCTGAAGCTCGGACCGGCTTTAGAAGGGTATGGGAATAGCCAAGAAGGGAACAGGCAATATCCCCAAACTCATATCGAGAAACTTTTTGAGCCCCTCCAATATTGATGATGCCATGAAAATCGCTAAATACAAGCTCCCAGACAATCTCTGCCAGGTTATCAACCAGGATGGGGGAACGAAATTCATCCTGAAATAGCTTGACCGGTTTTCTTGATTTTAAAGAATTGATCATTTGTTCGGTAAAAGAAGGGCGACCATTGAGGGATGTGCCATAAAACAAAGCACAGCGCGCCACCACTGCATTTTCATGATGAGCAAGGATGTATTTCTCGGACTCGTATTTGGTCTTGCCGTAAACATTCATGGGATTGGGTTCATCACTTTCCGTATAATATCCGAAATAACCATCATAGATCTGGTCTGTTGAAATATAGATGAAGCGTGCATTGAGTTCTTGTGCCAGATCGGCCAGGCGACGACTGGTAAGGTCATTGACCAGGTTGGCTTCATCCGGATGGGTTTCACATTCATCCAGGGAGGCCATTGCCGCGGTGTGAATGATAACATCCGGATGGAACTCCCGTACCGCTTCCCAATCGGGGGAGAAAAAATCCATCTGGAGTTGTTGTACATTCGATGAAAATTGTTTTATCGGATGACGACGGTATTGTGCCAGGATTTGCACATCATCCGGAGCTATGCGCAAAATATGCAATCCTAAAAAACCCGACCCCCCGGTGACAAAAATCTTTTTCATGATTATCTATTCCCGATTGTAACAGACTTTATTTTTTTAACCAAATTAAAAACAAACAATTAGAAAACGACCTTGCCCGGGTATCTTTTTATGCCTTTTCTTTCCCACAGCTCAGCTATCCTCTTCCGTTCGTTCAGTACATTCACTTTCGACAGGATAGGGCAAAAACTAAGCCATTGGAAAAAATGAAAACAATTTTTCATCATACCTTACAAGGCTTTTTAGAGAAGGAATTAGAAAAAATATTTTCAATTAAAACCGCCAGGATAAATGGAGTAAAACCTTCTCTCCCTGATATTTGTTTGGGGAATATTGAATATGAAGAAAAGAGGTTCGTGATGTTGGTTCGGTTGGTTTTTTCTTTCTTAGTAAACGAATCACATCAATGGCGCTGATAAGACGATTTAAGACCAGTCCCCCAACCAGATAAGTCGTTCTGCGTTTCCAGTCCAGGCGATGAAGGCGTTTGTCCAGATAGGCTCGCCGATTCTCCTCCGAATCCCATTGCCAGGAATAATCCCCGGTTTCCGGATACATACCGTCGATATCTCTATCCAGTAAGCGCTCGGAGTTAAATTCATAGATGCTTCCGGCGGTGCCGATGTCAATCCAATACTGGTCATTTTTGTTTCCCGTATGCACCCCGGCATGAACGGCAGCAAATCCCTGCAGATCATTCTGGAGGATGTTAACATAACTCTTGCTTCCCCAGTAACTGAGCCACAACAAGGCATCGGAACCGAGAAAAATTTTGCCCATGGTTTTGTTTCCCATTAACCATTCGCCACTACCCGGGAGAAGTAATGACAGGAAGATATGAAAGGCATTACCGGAACTTCCTCCGGAAACCGTTTCTTGAGATAAGGTCAGTGAACGCCCATCCGGTGAGGATTGAATATCTTGCCCCAACAGGTTCCCTGTACACAGAACAAAAGTGAGTGTCACACTAAACATCAATGAAAGGATGGACAGATTTTTAAATGAAGTCATATGATTTTCCTTATGTTGCCTGGTTTCTGAAACGCATTCAGTTCCTGTGAAACTCTACCTACCAGTACATTCTTATCCCAAACATATTCACCCGTTCGCCATTTACATATCGACGGTCATAGGTTAATTGCATGTGCCGCCGATTATAACTTCGGGTGGTAAAACCAGCATCAATAGCTGAGACCAGATGGTTTACCAGGGCAATCATGGACCCATAACCGGCGATATTATAGAGGTGATTTAACTCCGCCCGCAAGGTCTCTGCCTGATCATT
>RFIL01000052.1 GCA_003695285.1 Calditrichota bacterium | reverse complement strand
GCTATCGATATTGATGAACGATTTTTAAACTATATCGAAGAGAAGAACAAAACCTTGCAATTACCGGTTGAAACCCGCCTGGTGGAGCCAGATGACCCTCAGTTGAAACCTGGAGAAGCGGATATTGTGCTGATAGTGGATACCTATCATCATATAGAGAATCGACCAACGTATTTTGCCCGAGTCAGAGAAAACCTGAAACCCGGGGGGGCCTTAGTGGTGGTAGACTTCAAAAAAGAAGAAATGCCAGTGGGGCCACCGCTGGAGATGAAGCTGGATGCCAATACTGTGGTGGAAGAATTAAAGAAGGCCGGGTATCAGACCATAACCGTAGATGATACCTCCCTTCCTTATCAATATCTGATCATTGCGAAATGAAAAAATAGGCTTGAATGGCCAACTGGTAAATATGCGACCTTTACTATCCTGATCCGAAAGGTGATTGTATTGTTTACCCTGTGTAATTTAAAGAAACTTACTCTTCTTCTGTTGTCTCGCCTGTTGGCTGAACAATCTCCCGTATTTCGGGAGGCTCTAATAATCGTACCGATTTAACAACATCATCCAGGGTGTGGTTGAATTTTTTGTAGATGTCCTTATCATCACAGAAAAAGGTAAAGCGGAGGTGAAGCTTTCCTTTGTAGGAATAGATTTGTTTATAAAAGATGTCCTTGGTGATAATTTTCCCCTGGTTTTCCAGAACAAAGCTATTTAATGAGTTAATGTCAATAGGTTTGGCAGAGGAATGAATCTGTACAAAGTTCCCTTTCTTCTTACGATCCTCAATCATCAAATTTGAAAATTGGCAGATGAGAAGCGCATCTTTGTAAGCCTTCTGCAAAATATTATCCATCTCGATGACGGAGGTAAGATCTGTTCCGTGCGATTCGAAGATGAATATTTCTTTCCCTTCCACTGCCGTCTTTTTGCTTAATGCTCCCTCAACCAGAATGGTGATATATTTCACGGTGGTAGTACTGGCTCCAACCTTTTGAACCATACTCAAAACATTCCATTTATCATTAATCCCCACTTCCCGGAAAAGTCGATCCAGATGAAGATATTCACCGGCCAACATATCGAAAAACTTATCATCCAGTTTATCCGCCGGAATTCCGTAGGCCTTGATCGACCAATTTCTTGGCACATCCAGGGCAAATCCCAACTCGCTATTGACCACCTCTTCAGTTCCCTGCAAACTCGTTAACCACTCAAGTATTTTCTCTTTAGCTTCATCTGGGTTTGCGATATTCAAAAATCCTGTCCAGATAAGATCTGTAAATGGCTCCCCTTTGATATCCTTACCTAACGAAACACTTTTTTGGGCAAAATATACATCACCAATATTATTACCACGTTTGTTCACAATGGGAGGATTTACTTCACCGGGGCCATATTGCTCAACTTTGGGAGGTGTTTTTTTCCGTGGGGAATGTTCGATGATTAATAATCGTCGGTTGGTGATGGCATAGATAGTATTGGATTCATCCGGGAAGAAGAAAGGAAAGGTAAAGCGAAACAGGAAAAACATCAGAGCGGAGAGAAACCAGAGAAAATTTTCGGAAAAAGCAATTTTGACCACCACTTTCAGGGGAGGCGTATAACCCGCACCTGGGGACATTTCCTGCAATATGTAGATGCCCATCTTATATAAGCCAATCACCAGAAAAAAAAGACTGAGGTACAGGAGAAGGAGCGCCACCGGTCTTAAGAGTTTCGCCTGGGGAGGTGGGAGAGGTTGCGCTTGCCATAAGGGGGGGAACTCATCCTTCATCAGATATTTTTTTAAGGTATGTTTCACTGAGCGTATCATAGAATTTAATGGTAGTTGAAGGCCATAAAAAAAAAACCGGAAAGCAGTACCTTTATTTAAACACACTATAAAATATTGTAAATAATAAACAGAAAAAAATGATTTTTTTCCTAAAATAATGGGAAAAGGTGAAAATTCACTCCCTTCAATTTTCCTGTTTTGAATATTTTATCCGCCTTTCCCATTGAATTTAAGAAATTTTCTAACCATATTCATTTCCACTACATGAAAGAACAAACCAAAATATGGAGGCAGATATGAAGACCAGGCAATTAGGGAAGGATGGTCCACATTTGACGGAAATTGGTTTAGGTGCCTGGGCAATTGGAGGTTCCTGGGCCTGGGGATGGGGCGAACAGGATGATCAGGAATCCATTGCCACCATTCATCGGGCGCTGGAGTTGGGCATTAACTGGATTGATACAGCCGCTGTCTATGGATTGGGCCATGCGGAGGAAGTTGTGGCTCGTGCTGTTGAGGGCAATCGCAAGGAAGTGTTTATCGCCACCAAATGCGGGTTGGTGTGGGATGATCGGGGTCGGGTGCGCAATAACAACCGCCCGGAGAGTATCCGCAAAGAGTGTGAGGATAGTTTACGACGGTTAAACACTGATTACATCGATTTATATCAAATCCACTGGCCGGATAATAACGTACCGGTGGAAGATAGCTGGGGAGAGATGGTGCGCCTGAAGGAGGAAGGGAAGGTGTTGTATATTGGTGTGAGTAACTTTGGGGTGGATTTGCTGGAGCGATGCCAGGCGATTCATCCGGTCCAATCCCTGCAACCTCCCTATAATCTGGTTCAAAGAGATATCGAAACAGAGATTCTTCCCTGGTGTCAGGAACATCAGGTGGGGGTGGTGGCTTACAGCCCCCTTCTCAGTGGGTTGCTGACCGGAAAATTTACCCGAGACTTTTTACAAACGTTGAAAGAAGATGACTGGAGAAGAAGACAAAATCATCCCATGTTTACGGAGCCGATGTATTCCCGGATTCTGGATTTTGTCGATCGCCTGCGACCAATTGCTGAAAAACATGAGAAAACGGTTGCACAACTGGCAATAGCCTGGGTATTAATGCATCCGGCAGTGACCTCAGCTATTGTGGGAGCCCGACGCCCCTCTCAAATAGAACAAAATGTGGGTGGTGCCGGTTGGAGCATCCCGGATGAAGATATGGCCGCCATCCAACAGGCTTATGAAGCAACGATAGCACAGGCATAACTTCATTGATGAAAAGAGTCTGGATGAGAGTTCTTAAAGCAATTGAAAGCTGAGCAGAACTATATGAATATTAAGGATAAATTAGCACGCCTGGATAATGCTGGGCGAAAACCAACTCCGGAACCCCCTCAATATGAGCGGTGGAAACAGGAGGTTGAGGAGGAGCTCCAGGCAAAAATCATCACCGAGGAAAAGTCTTTTGTTTTTCTGAAAGAGTCTTATCATCCCCTCTCACCGGATAAAACACTCTGTTGGTTGCAAGAGCGTGATTTCCAGGTTCATCATCTTCATCGAATTTGTGGTTCCGGTGCCAATCTGGAGAATGGAATCAATTTGCGAAAGACTCTTTTCATTGATACTGAGACCACCGGATTGGCAGGTGGAACCGGCACATACGCTTTTTTAATCGGAATCGGCCATCTGGAACTGGATCATGTTGTTGTTCGTCAGTATGTCTTACCGGATTTTCAACATGAATGGTTAATGCTGAAGCTGGTGGAGGGAGCTTTACAGGGGTATGAGCTGATTGTTACCTTCAATGGAAAATCCTTTGATGTACCCCTCCTGAAAAATCGATATATCTTGAATCGAATGGATAGCATCCTGGAAGAGATCCCTCATCTGGATATTCTCCATGCGGCTCGACGAATCTGGAAAGATCATCTCCCCTCCTGCAATTTACAGACACTGGAAAGCTATGTGTTAAACAACAACCGTATTGAGGATATCCCCGGTTCGTTAATCCCCCAAATTTATTTCGAGTTTATTCGGAAACGAGATGCACTCATGCTTCGGGATGTTCTGGAACACAATTTTCACGATATTGTTAACCTTGCCCTGCTCACCATTCACATGGCGGCAATTGGTGAGGATCCTGTCCAGTATCTGGAGCATCCAAAGGAATTGTTTTCCCTGGCGCGTTATTTCCATAACACTCGTCAGTTTGAGGAAATGATCCCTATACTGGAGTATTTAGTGCAGCGATATCCAGGGATGGAGATAAATACCTACCGGGAATGTCTTTACTATCTGGCAAATGGATATAAAAAATTGGGGAATAGTGCGCAGGCGAAAGAATATTTAACCACACTAATTGAACGCCAGATATATCATCCTTTAATTGTGGAAGAACTGGCCAAAATTTATGAACATGAGGAAAAAGATTTTGGCAAAGCAAAGGAAGTGGTTGAAAAAGGGATCCGCTACCTGGAGACCCTGCAACAGTTGGGGGGGAAGTCTGAAAATTTACGTTTTTTACCGGCATTAAATCATCGCTATAACCGTTTGATTTCAAAACTGAGTAAAGTATAAAGGGTGTTGTGAGGTTCAATTTATTGATATGACACCTCAGGAGAGTGACCTTCTCGCCTTCATAATTACTACGAGAGAGCATACCTGTATTTTATTTGAAGATAAAGTATTTATCAAATGGTTCGAAAACTGGAATATTCCGGATTCAAAAATGGGCACCAGGTGATGAACGAGGAGTAAACACATAGCAAAAGTGAGTAATCATTAAACTGGAAGATAAACCAAACGTTGATAGGAGACGGAAATGGCTAAGCGAAGAATTGGCATTTTAACCGGAGGTGGAGATTGCCCCGGACTAAACGCTGTGATTCGGGGGGTCACCAAAAGCGCCATAAACAAATATGGAATGGAGGTTGTTGGTTTCCACGATGGTTTTGAAGGTTTAATAGAAGAACGGTTTACCATCCTGCGTTCCGAGAATGTATCCGGAATTTTAATCCAGGGCGGAACCATCCTGGGCACCAGCAATAAGGCTAATCCATTTGCTCACTGGGTCGGAGAAGGAGAAGAGCGACATACCGTTGATGTTTCAGATAAGTGCCTGGCTTTGTATGAAGATCTGGGTTTAGAAGCGTTAATCTGTGTTGGCGGTGATGGGACCATGACCATTGGCGGACAACTGGCAGAGAAGGGCATGAATGTGGTGGGAGTTCCCAAAACCATTGATAAGGATCTAATGGAAACGGACATCACCTTTGGATTTGATACCGCCCGGATGACCGCTACGGAAGCCATTGATCGATTACACACCACCGCTCAGTCGCATCACCGGGTGATGGTGGTGGAAGTAATGGGGCGGAATGCCGGATGGCTGGCGTTGGAATCGGGTCTTGCTGGAGGCGGAGATGTGATCCTGTTGCCGGAAATTCCCTATGATATCCATGAAGTGATTGCCGCTGTACGGCGGCGGAGTCGCTTCGGGAAACGGTTCAGTATTGTTGTTGTGTCTGAAGGTACTCGACCTCAGGGAGGGGAACAGGTGTATCAGCGGATAGTGGAAGATAGCCCGGACCCGGTACGCCTGGGGGGCATCAGCCATGTGATAGCCAACCAGATAGAAGAGCATACCGAAATTGAATGTCGGGTAACCATTCTGGGACATCTCCAGAGAGGCGGCACCCCCACCCCGTTTGATAGAATTCTGGCCACTCAGTTTTCTGTGAAGGCGATGGAAATGGTTAATGAGAAAAAATTCAACCAAATGGTCGCCTATCAGGGAGGGAAACTGGTGTCCGTTCCCATAGAAAAGGTGATGGGTAAACAGCGCACAGTGCCGGTGGATTGTGATTTAATACAGGCAGCGCTGGCAGTAGGGACATCGTTTGGGGTGCCCATGTAGTCAGGGCTGAAGAGATTTTTTTCTTCGGATTTCTGGTAGAATTGTAATAAATTGCCTCAGTAGGAGCGAGGAAAATTCCCCAACTATGAGGATGGTAAATTCGGGGTAAACAAGAGGGAATTGGAGGAATGGGAAAGAGTTTGATAAAATTTAGTGAGAAATTAATTGATCGGTTAAAAGTTGCCTACAATGTTGTGGTGTTAACAGGAGCCGGGATGAGTGCAGCCAGTGGGGTCCCCACCTTCCGAGGCAAGGATGGGTTATGGAATAAGTTTAATCCGGAAGAGCTAGCGAATATCAATGCTTTTCTCAGGAATCCGGATCTGGTGTGGGAATGGTATAGCTGGCGGCGGAATCTGATCAAAAATGTGAATCCAAATCTGGGGCATTATGCGCTGGTGGATATGGAACAATACTTCCCGGAATTTGCGGTCATCACTCAGAATGTGGATAATCTTCATCAGCAGGCGGGGAGTAAAAGTGTGATTGAATTGCATGGCAATATCATGCGTAATAAATGTATCGATTGTGGTCAATATATTTCCGAGGAAGACCTGTTAAAATTAGAAGAGGAAGCAGAGAAAAAGGTGCCTCACTGCCCACAATGTGGTGGGCTCATCCGGCCGGATGTGGTATGGTTCGGGGAGCTTCTTCCACAAGATGCCATAGAGAAAGCCCGGGAATTGTCCGCTGCTGCAGAAGTATTCTTTTCGGTGGGTACCTCCTCTCAGGTAGAACCGGCAGCCTCCCTTCCCTATCTTGCCAAAGGGAATGGTGCATATCTGGTGGAAATCAATCCGGAGGCTACTCCTCTCAGTAGTGTGGCTGATGAGTGCTTAAGAGAAGGTGTGGAAAAAGTTTTGCCGGCTCTATCGATGGAAATCGAAAAGATTCGCAAACGAATTAAATAATTTGCCCCCCATGGTGCTGTGAACAATAGTAAGGTTGAAGTATCGTTCTGACGCCTCCCTTGGTTCGACTTCAATATCACCAGCCCTTTCCAGCGAATGGAAGGATGTTAGAAAATCCATCGCGAATAGACATTATTTTTTAATGCAATAGATGAATTATGCTATCCGGGAAAAAGGGATGGATTTCCTAATGTTGGAGTTAGAAAAATGCTACTCAAAAATTACGTTGTTGTTGCGATTCGAATAGCCTTATCTTTACGTGGAATTTTTTAATTATGGTTGCATCTCCGGGAACTGATGCAAAACTTTTGATGTTTTAATTAAGGTTAACTAACGACACTGACAGGACATTATGAATTTCAATCAGCAGAGAAAACCTTCTTTTCTCTCCTCACATCAAACATTTATAAAATACAATTCCATGGTGAAGGTGGAAACATCTTCATCATCCGTGAAGCCTTATCATTACGCCGGAGGGGCTCGTGGAAGGATAAAAATCTTTTTCCTGCTTCTGGCACTTCTGATTTTTTTCGGTAATTGTGCTTATTACAACACTTTGTTTAATGCTAAAAAAAATTTTAATGAGGGGTTGAAAGTCCTCCGCGAAAATCCCAATACCAAAGATGTCCCCCGTAAGGCCAGGAGCCATTTCGAAACGACCATTGAAAAGTGCTGGAAGTTGATTGAGTTATATTCTGATAAAAGCAAATATGCGGATGATGCCCTCTTGTTGATTGCCAAAAGTGAGTTTAATCTGGGCAAATATTCTCAGGCAAAGTTACACCTGACTCAGTTTCTGCAGAAGTATCCGGATAGTGAGTTAACATCGGAAGCACATCTTTGGTTGGGGAAAGTACTGCTGAGAGAAGATAGCATTGAGGAGGCCAACGAGCATTTTCTGATAGTTATCACCACCGCCAAAAATCCCCAAATCCGATCACAGGCAAGTTTCGAACTTGGTGTATATGCTTTTGAAAATGAGCGATATGAAGAGGCGATAAACTATTTAAATAAAGCCCTGAAAGAAAAGCTGGACGATCAATATAAAGCCCGGGTTCTGTTTTATCTTGGGGAATCCTATTATATTCAAGGGGATTACAAAAAAGCTGTGGAGAATTTTCAGAAAGCGTTGAAATACTCTCCCACTCTGGATATTGAATACAAACTCCGTTTGCACCTGGCGGAAGCTTTTTCCCTGATGGGGAAATATGAAAAAGCCTATGAAGAACTGCACAAGATGCTGACCGCACCTCGTTTTAAAGATTTTACCTCTTTTATTAAAACTGCCATGGCAAAAAATTATGAACGAGAGGGTCGTCTCGAAGAAGCCCTTGAATTGTATCGGGAGGTGGTGCAAAAGCAAGCGAAAAATGCTGGCACCGCTCTGGCAGCTTATAATTTAGCCAGAATCTATGAAACGGTGCGCCCTAATCTTGACTCAGCGGTGGTCTATTATGGTCTGGTTAACAAGATTTACAGTAAATTTGATAGTGTGGAAGTGGCACGGCAAAAGGCAGCATTTTTGAGTGAAATTAAAGAGATTCGGGACAACATTCGTCGGGATGAAAAACTGGTTTATCGGTTGACTCATGATCCGGAATTTCGTGATTCTCTTTATCAAGCTCAATATGAAGACTCTCTTCGTCGGGCCCAGGGGATTCCCCAGGCACCGGTGGAGGAAATCGCCGACACAATGAACACTCTGTTGCCAACAGACTCCCTGAAGACAGTTGCAAAGGATACGACCGATTCTTTACAAACCACTCAGAAGGACACGGTTACTGAACAGAATGAAGATGACTTTATGAGTTTTCGGAAACAAATCACCGAAGAAGAAAAGAAAAAGGCTGAGCTTGAAAAGCAGGAGAAAGAGAAATTAAAACAACAAACCCAGCAGACTCCAGCTCAAAAAAACAAGCCTCTGGAAAAACGAAAATTACCTCAGATTGAATTTGATTTAATGAATCATCGCTATCATCTGGCAGAGTTTTTTCTCCTGAAGGAGGAGAATTATGATTCAGCGGCGGTGTATTTTGAGAAATTTTTGAAAATGTATGAAGATTCGATTCTCACACCAAAAGCCCTGTATTCTTTGGTTTATATTTACAAGAGCCCGGGGCACGAGAACCCTCAACTGGTCGATTCACTGGAAAAGGAAATCGTAGCCCAATATCCCAATTCAATCTTCGCCAGAGAAATTTTAAAGAGTAAAGGCTTATATAAAGAAGAAGAGCAAGCCGATCCGCAAGAAGCGGCTCATCAGTTGTTCCTGAAGGCCGAATCACTATATTTTTCCGGAGATTATCCCAATGCCCTGAGGGTATATAAACAAGTGGCTAAAATGGATACTACCTGGGAGATATGTGCAAAAGCTCAATATGCTATTGCCTGGATTTATGAAAATGATCTTTCTTTAACCGATAGTGCTTTTACGGCATATCAAAAAATTATTGATAATTACCCATCGGCTACATCTTATGTTCAGGTAGCCCGAAAAAAGATTACCCCTCCGGTCGAAACCCCCAAACCCTCCACTCCTGTGGACAGTAGTGCTGTGCAGGGTGAACCCTCGCCAACTGAGGGTAAACCGGGTGAAATACTTCCCACAGAAGATGCCACCCACATGAAGGATGAAGACATACTGGAAGAAAAAATTCGTTGGAGAAGATTACGGACACTTCGGGAATAGTGTTTGAATTCTTTATCTTAATTTGCTCCTGAGAATACCCTTATAAACTCACCATGTACTACCCTCAAAAGCTGTTGTTGTTGAGGTCCCCCAACCTGAGTAGATTACCTCTCTTTCCTCGAGATGAGTTCACAATTGGTAAAAACCATGGAGAACTGGTAGGGATCCTGGTGCTCCGGTAAACACTTTACAGTCTCAAAGAGGATGAAGAAAGCTATACTTTTTTGATTTTGTTACGATACTAAGTGTATAAACAAGGAGGTTGAAATGAGATTACATGGATGTTATCTCAGGGTATCTTTCTATGTTTTTTTCCTCCCTTTTATTCTCTTATCCTGTATCACCCCTGTCCCCCGGGAAGGCTATTATGAGTATGTAGATGATGATTCTGAGCCAGTTTATGAGGATGTTGCAGAGGAGTCGGATGAATGGTATGAAGTGAATGAAGCAGCGACGGTGTTAAATGAGTTCGCCTGGACGGGAGAGGCTGAGGAGGTTTACTATGGCAAGGCCTCCTACTATGGATTTGAGTTTGAAGGTCGGCCCACCGCCAGTGGAGAAATTTTTGACCCTCTCAAACTCACAGCGGCTCATCGCTGGCTGCCCTTCGGAACCATGTGCCGGGTGACCAATGTTTCCAATGGACGGAGTGTGGTGGTCAGAATTAATGATCGGGGGCCCTTTATTGAGGGTAGAATTCTGGATCTTTCCTATCAGGCAGCAAAAGTGCTCGGCGCCATTCGCCCGGGAGTGATTGAGGTTAAGATTGAGATACTGAAGAAGGGAAAATAATTTGTAACTTTTAATCCTTCCTGGAATCTAATAACTTTAATTGAGTAGAGTTGAATTGACAGTAGCAACTAAATTTGAAATTTCAGGAGGATTAAAGAATGGCAAAACCGATTGAATTAACTGATGCCAATTTTGATCAGGAAGTGTTAAATTCCGATAAGCCAGTGCTGGTTGATTTCTGGGCAGTATGGTGTGGACCCTGCAAGATGATTGCTCCCACCATCGAAGAATTGGCCAATGAATATGAAGGCAAAATAAAAGTCGCCAAGCTGGATGTTGACCACAATCAAAACGTGGCAATCCGCTACGGTATTCGAAGTATCCCAACTTTGTTAATTTTCAAGGATGGCAAGGTGGTTGATCAGCTCATTGGAGCTGTACCAAAATCTCATATTGTTGAGAGATTAAGCAAAGTTGCCTGATGGTTCTTTACTAATTTATTAAGGGAAGATAACTCAATCGAGCTGTCTTCCCTTTTTTTGTTTAGGGAATAAAACGGATGGAGTGATGAAAATAAAAAACCCTAAATTTATTAAAAGTGTCCTGAGTTGGGAAGATGCTCCCACCCCTCCACTACCGGAGGTTGCCTTTGTGGGTCGATCGAATGTCGGGAAATCTTCGTTAATTAATTGCCTGGTGAACATTAAAAACTTTGCCAGAACCAGCAAACAACCCGGGAAAACCCGCACCATTAATTATTTTTCCATCAGTGACAGTTGCTATTTTGTTGATTTACCCGGTTATGGATTTGCCAGAACCTCGAAGAAAGAACAAAAACAATGGCAGGCTGCTATCGAAAGTTATTTACTCAACAGTGAGCAATTACGCATGGTGTTTGTTCTGGTAGATAGCAAGGTGGGGGCAAAAGAATCGGATTTACAACTCATTGAATGGTTAAAATATCATCAGATTCCTCATACCATCGTTGCCACCAAAGTGGATAAGGTATCTCGCTCGGCGAGGGATAAACAATTATCCATGCTCCGTAAACAATTAAAACTAAATGACAACACCCATATCTTTGTTTTTTCCGCCAAAGACCGAACCGGCCGTAATGAGTTGTTAGGGTTTATCGGGCAAATCATCCGCTAATAGATGGCGGTGAATGAAGAAAACATTACCCTTTAATGACTCCTACGGGAACTAATTTCGCAACCTTTTTACTGATTTTTGCTTTGTGCATGACATCCACAACCTGCGATACATCTTTATAAGCAGCCGGCATTTCTTCTGCGACAGTTCGCATTCCTCGCGCTCTGATCACCACTCCCATCTGTTCCATCTCTTTCAATAAATCTCTCCCGCGAGCCTCTTTTTTTGCCTTGTGGCGACTTTTCACCCGACCGGCACCATGGCAACTACTTCCAAAACTTTCTTCCATAGCCAGCGGTTGTCCTACGGCCACAAAGGAATAGCGTCCCATATCTCCCGGGATTAACACCGGTTGTCCAACGGATTGATACTTTGCCGGGGTCAGGGGATGTCCCGGGGGAAAGGCTCTGGTTGCCCCCTTGCGATGCACACACACTTTCTTGGTTTTCCCATTTACCTGGTGCTCTTCAATTTTAGCAATGTTGTGGCAGACATCGTAAATTAAAGAAAAACCCAATTCCTTTTCGCTGATCCCCAGAGTTGAAAGGAAGCTTTTTTTGGCCTGAATCATAATTACCTGTCGGTTTGCCCAGGCAAAATTTGCAGCGGCTGCCATCGCTGCCAGATAATGTTTTCCCTCCTCGGATTGAATGGGGGCACAGGCCAACTGAGGATCCGGTAAGTGGATGCCATACTTTTCCTTTACCCTGGAAAATACCTTCAGATAATCATCGCATATCTGATGACCTAATCCTCGGGAACCACAATGAATCATCATCACCAGTTGACCGGGATACAAACCCAGCACTTCTGCAGCCTGAGCATCATAAATCTCTTCCACCATCTGCAGTTCCAGGAAGTGATTGCCGGAACCAAGCGTTCCCAATTGGTTATGTCCGCGTTCTCGGGCACGGTTGCTGACATAGGCGGGATCGGCCATGGTTAAACAACCGTTCTCTTCAGTGCATTCCAGATCTTCCGGGGAGCCATACCCCCTCTCGATACACCAGCGAGCTCCTTTGCTTAACACTTGATTGAGTTCTTTCTTGGACAACTTGGGAATGGCACCATGAGCGCCAACACCGGTGGGAACATGGGCAAATAACGACTCGACTAACTTTTCCATATAAGGTTTAACATCCCGGTACTCGAGGTTGGTTCGTATTAACCTCACCCCACAATTAATGTCATATCCCACCCCTCCCGGGGAAATAACTCCCTCCTCAATATCCGTGGCTGCCACTCCACCAATGGGAAAGCCATACCCCCAGTGAATATCCGGCATGGCCAGGGAATATTTTTGAATTCCCGGTAAGGTCGCCACATTGATGACCTGTTTTAAACTTTCATCTTCTTTTAAGATTTGCATTAACATCTTCTCGCTGGCAAACACTTTTCCGGGAACTCGCATCTGTTTATGGGCCGGAATTATCCAGGTAACCTCATTCTCCTGCACGATATCGATATCATTGTATTTCAGTGTTTTCATCTTCTCCCCCAATTTTTTTGTTCTCACTGCTTTGTTATATATCGAAGAAAATTCGAGTTTTCAGCTTTCCATTATCGTACCGGATTTGCAATTGATGAAACGTGACTGCCTTGATGTCAAAATAAATGTAGTGCCTGTCCTGATTGTACGGTTCACCGCTAACTTCGGCCTGAAGCTTCCATCCCTTCTCTCCAGTTTGAGAAATTCGAAGATTCAAAACTTTATCAAATACCCAGAAGTGAACCGTTAAAAAATAATTCAATTCATTTAGCCAGTCCACCAACAACTCTTCCACCGTTTGTGCTTCCAGGTTCACTGGTTTGTTTTCCTTACCCTGAATGGAAGAATCTTCAAAGACCAGTGCTTTCCAACCTCTGGCTGCTTCTTTAAAGAGCTGTTCCCAATCCACCGCTTCGACTTCTATCCCAATATCTGCCGTATGTGATATTATTTTAAACATGGTTCCGAAGTTCCGATTTTAGCTACTGTCATCGCTTAAAGTTGAGGAAATATTGAGCCTACCACTGTCATTCTATCTAAAGAGAACTGAGAATAAACTGTAGAGGTTTCATTACAGAGTGCGATTCCAATTTGTGAAATTTACTCATTGAAAACAATTAGCATTTGATTTCTTTAATTGAAACCCATAAATTCCGTGCTTGTAAATTTGTAAATCGGTGTTTAGATAACGTTTGGGAGAATTCTGCTTATGATGACTAAAATGATTTATATTGCCAAATGGGTGTTATACCTGCTGGTTTTTGCCTTTCTGGGTTTGATGGTGGTGGAATGGGGAATGGACTATTCCGGATTAAGTCGTCGAAGTCAATTTATTGTGGGCGAAATCAATGGCCATGAAATTTCCAAAGATGAATTTGATCGGGCGGTGCAGATAGCATATGAAAATGAGCAGGTCCGAACCGGTCAGGATTTATCCGAAGAGCAAGTGAAAGAATTGCGCTCCAGAGTGTGGGAAGACCTGGTGCGAAGAATTATTCTCTCTAAAGAAATTGAACGGCTAAATATTAAAGTTACCAATGAGGATGTTGTCAATTACATCGTCAACAATCCACCTCCTGCAGTCATGCAGAACGAGAACTTTCAAACCAATGGCCGTTTTGACCGCAGTAAATATCTAAATGCGTTGATGGCTCCTGAAAACCGTGAGAATTTGATTTATCAGGAACAACTGTTAAAATCCGAATTACCCTACCTGAAATTAGAGCAATTGATTATGTCCTCGGTGATGGTTACCGAAGAGGAAATTCGGGATGAATTTATGCGTCAAAACATGAAAGCAAAAATTGAATACCTGGCCATCCCATTGGCCGCCTTTCGTGACCGACAGGTGCCTGTCAGCGAAGAAGAAGCCCGGAATTATTATCAATCGCACAAAGAAGAATTTAAGGTGGAAGAGCAGCGTCAATTAAGTTATGTGCTCTTTCCGACCATTCCTACTGCAGAGGATAGTGCAGATGTTCTGAGAAGAGCGGAGAGCATCAAACGGGAAGCACAGGAAGGAAAGGATTTTAAGGAGTTAGCTGATTTGTATTCCGAAGATCCATCGGTGGTAAACAATCATGGCGATCTGGGATATTTTGAGCGACGCACCATGGTCAAAGAATTCAGCGATGCCGCCTTTTCTGCAAAACCGGGTGAGATTGTGGGGCCTGTTAAAACCCAATTCGGAGTTCATATAATCAAAGTATTTGATCGCAAAAAGGAAAAGGGTAAGGAAAAAGTTCATGCGGCACATATTCTGTTAAAATTTGAACCAAGTCGCTACACCCTGGATAATGCGTACGAGAGTGCTTATAATTTTTCCGAACAGGCCAGGGAAAATGGTTTTACAGTTACAGCCGATGAACTGAATTATGAAATTAAAAAAACACCGGAATTCACCTTCAATAAAATTGGAAACATTCCTGCTCTTGGTCGTTCTGAAGCAGCCTTAATGTGGGCCTTTGATGCAGAGAAAGGAGACATTTCCGATGTCTTTCAATTCCCCATCGGCTATGCTGTGTTGGAAGTGACTGAAATTAAACCTGCCGGTTACAAGCCTTTTGAGGAGGTTAAAGATATCTGTAAAAGCAAAGTACGTTTGGAAAAACAAAAAGATATCGCTCGTCAATTTGCGGAGCAATGGCGAGATGAGGTGAAAAACACCGGTGATTTTAAAGCGGTGGCAGCGATGGATACCTCTCATCTGATGGTTGTTGATTCGACCGATGAATTTTCCATGAATGTGTTTGTGCCAAAAATCGGAAAAGCCCCCCAGGTTGTTGCCGCAGCATTTAGTTTACCGATTGGTGAGATTTCCGATCTGTTAGAAGCCGACCGGGGTTTCTATTATATTCGGGTTCTCAAACGTACGGAATTTGATGAGGAGCAATATGCTCAAAAACGCAAGGAAATTCGTACCCGATTACTTCAGCAGAAACAACGTAATGCTTTTAGTGAATGGTATAACCGTTTAAAAGAAAAATCCAATATTGTAGATCGTCGCTACATGTTTTATCGCAGTTAGCAATAAATCCTTTTATAAAAAAGCGCCTTTTATAGGCGCTTTTTTATTTTCCTTTGATATCAATTGTTCCTGAAAGTATTTTTGAAGCGAAAGAGGAAATGGAAGCAGATGAGGTGCATGTATAACGGTTAATTATTTGATAAGGAGGACACCATGGCGATCGTTCGACCTTTTCGAGGATTACGACCCCAGAAAGAATTGGCAGATAAAGTGGCTGCTCCCCCCTATGATGTGCTCAGCAGTGAAGAAGCCCGGGAAATAGCGAAAGATAACCCTTATAGTTTTCTCCATGTAAACAAACCGGAAATTGATCTGGACCCCTCAATTGATCTTTATGATGAACGGGTTTATCAAAAAGGGGCGGAAAATTTAAAAAAATTAATCAGCGATGGTATCCTTTTTCAGGATGAGGAACCCCGTTATTATATTTACAAACAGGTTATGGGGAGCCATCAGCAGGTGGGAATCGTCGGTTGTGCTTCGGTAGAGGAATATGAGAAGGATATCATCAAGAAACATGAGCTCACCCGACCGGATAAAGAGGATGACCGGGTCAAACATATACTCTATCAAAACGCCCAGGTGGGTCCGGTATTCTTAACTTACCATGCCAGTCCGGCTATCGATGCCATCGTGGAAAAGATTATGGAAGATGAACCCGAATATGATTTTCGGGATGAATTAAATGTGCAACATACCCTCTGGGTAGTCAGAGACGTTGAACTGATTCGTGAAATTCAGAATCAATTTTCCAGTATCCCCTTCTTATATGTAGCGGATGGTCATCACCGCTCTGCGGCAGCCATGCGTGTCAAGCAAATGAAGCAAAAGGAAAATCCCTCTCATACTGGTGAAGAGGAGTATAATTTTTTCCTGACGGTGATTTTCCCTCACAATCAAATGCAAATCCTGGATTATAATCGGGTGGTGAAAGATTTGAATGGGCTTTCAGAAGAAGAGTTCCTCAACCGATTGAAAGAGCACTTTGAAGTTGAACCTCACCAGGGACAATACAAACCCACAAAAGCCCATAATTTTGGGATGTACTTGAACGGCCGATGGTATAAACTAACCGCCCGTCAGGAAATGATAGATGAAAGTGATCCTGTCAAACGACTGGATGTAAGTATCTTGCAGGAAAATGTCCTGGCGCCAATCCTTGGGATAGCGGATCCTCGTAAGGATAAACGGATTGATTTTGTCGGTGGAATCCGCGGGTTGGGAGAACTTGAAAAACGAGTCAATAGTGGCAACTGGGCGGTGGCGTTTGCGCTTTATCCCACTTCTATTGAGGATTTGATGGCGATCGCGGATGCCGGGAAAATCATGCCGCCAAAATCAACCTGGTTTGAACCAAAGTTAAGAACCGGTCTGGTTGTGCATTTATTAGATTAATTAAGATGCAACGAAGCCTTTTCTGGCCTTTTGATGACGAACTTTTTTACACTGCAATACCTTTTATATTGGCTGATTCTTTTCAGCTTTTTCACTACCCCGATATTCTCTCAACCAACTTCTCGGATTGCGCCCTCCATCAAAGAATGGGCGCAATCCATGTTCATGCCTTCCAAAAAGCAGCATCTCATTCCGGAGTTTGAGGATAGTTACGGTG
>RFIL01000375.1 GCA_003695285.1 Calditrichota bacterium | reverse complement strand
TGGATATTCAGCAAAAAATTGCAAACCTGAGAACTCGGCGAAGATAATCAACCGGAAAACATGTTTTATCTGAGCTTAAACTTTCTCCCCTTTTATATTTTTTTAACCTGATATTCTCCCCACCTTTCATGATATGTCGGTAAAAACTTTCCATCTCTGCCAATATCCCTGCTTTAAATGATTATATAGAATTAACAGGATATTTACCGGCATGATGCAACATCAAGCATATCTCGAAACATGAACAAATCGGAAACGTAAAAAATTAGACCCAACATTTAAGAGGGGAGCCATGATAAAGTTTTCATTCCTTCTGAGTATTGTATTCACCATCAGTATGGCGACAGCCGTGCTGAGCGACGGAATCATCATTATCTCGCCGCCGCATGAACCTGTACAGGAGCCCTTAGAATCACCGTATCCATTAGTAGAAAAAAATCATCAGGTCCGGGTTAACATTTATGAATCCATAGCCACCACTCAGGTGGAACAAGAATTTTACAATCCCACGGATAATCGGGTGGAAGGATATTATCTGTTTCCGCTTCCATACGGGGTGAGTATCCAAAAATTTTCCATGGAAATAGAAGGGAAACCGGTTTCAGCAGAACTCCTCCCGGCTGATCAAGCTCTTCGGGAATATGAAAAGATTGTAAGGCAATTAAAAGACCCGGCACTGCTGGAATATGCTGATCAAGGATTTTACAGAGTTCGTATCTACCCCATAGAACCAAGGGGTAGCCGGAAAATTCATCTGGAGTACGTTCAAGAATTGGAAGAAGATAACTCGACATTCGAGTATCTCTATCCCCTAAACACTGAAAAATTTTCCGCAGCGCCATTGGAACAGTTGTCAATTATCGTGAACATCCAATCTTCCTCTTCAATTCGGAATGTGTACTCTCCTACCCACCCGATCGAGGTGGAGAAGACCAACCAGCAGCGGATACTTGTAAGTTATGAGGCAACACAGATCAAACCAGAAACAGATTTTCAACTATATTACCAGACCGGAAATGAAGCCGGGCTATCATTGCTAACCCATCATTCGGCAGTTGAAGATGGGTATTTCTTGTTAACCTTCCAACCACCTGAGGAAACAGGATTGGACATCCTCTCTAAGGATATTGTGTTTGTACTGGATGTTTCCGGTAGTATGTCGGGAGAAAAGATAACACAGGCTAAAGAAGCTCTGGGTTATTGCATTAACCATTTAAACGCAGGGGATCGTTATAATATCATCCGATTTTCATCACGAGCAACAGCACTGTTCAGAGAGCTACAGCCAGCCACTCCTGAAAACCGAATGCAAACTCTCGACTGGTTGGATAAACTTGAAGCTTCTGGTGGAACCAATATTGAGGAAGCTTTAAGTATGGCAGTTCAACCAATCTCGAACAATTCACGCCCACTTTTTATCGTGTTTATTACCGACGGACAACCTACCGTTGGTGAAACAGATGAAAACACTTTACTGGAAAAAATTTCTCAGCAAAATAGCGCTAATTTGAGAATCTTTACCATTGGCATCGGATATGATGTCAACACCCATTTACTGGATAAGCTGACGGAATTAACCCGGGCCTACCGCACGTATATTACTCCTGATGAAAACATTAAAACTAAAATTGCCAATTTTTACCAAAAAGTATCCAACCCGGTTTTAACGAACATTATTGTTGACATCGCAGCGGAGGTGGAGGCTTTCGATATTTATCCGATAAAGATGCCTGATTTGTTCCGTGGAAGTGTGTTAACACTGGTAGGAAGATTCCGCTCACAGGGAGAGTACCCAATAAAAATTATGGGTTATAAAAACGATAAGAAAGAAACCTTTACTTTCAGTGGCAACTTTCAGAAACAAGAAGCGAAGCACGAATTCATACCAACCATCTGGGCAACCCGGAAAGTAGGCTATCTAATGGATCAAATTCGCCTGCATGGTGAGACGAAAGAGTTAAAGGAGGAAATTGTAAAGCTAGCTCTTCGATATGGTATCATTACCCCTTATACGAGCTATCTGCTAATTGAAGAAGAACAGCACCGAATGGCAAGAGGAGATGAAGTTGGGTATCCATTGCTGGATCAAAGCCAGTTGACTCCTTCATCCCGGGAGAAAATGGAATCATCCATTGCAGGAATGAGAGCCAAAAGTGGCGCCGGAAGTGTGCATGCCAGTCAGATGTTGCAGGAAATGAGTACGGCAGATAATATACAGGCCGCAGTTCCCCGATTATCTCCCCTGAATGATACACAAGCTCCTGCAACCCGGATATGGCGAGTTAAATATGTAGCCGGTCGAGCATTTTATTTCAATGGAAAACAATGGGTGGATTCACAGGTCATTAACAGAAAATTGACTACGACCCAACCTATAGCGTTATATAGTCCGGAATATTTCGAATTGATAAAATACCCGGATGTGAATGACATCTTAGCGCTGGGCGAGAATATCGTTTTCGTTTGGAATAATGTGGTTTATGAGATTGGTAAGGAATGAGATAGGTTTTCTGAGATATAAAATTTTGTGCAAAAAATTTCTGATTACTAAAGCTCCACACAACAAGTCATCATTATTAATTTGAAAAGTTCTCACCCTCTTTTGTTGGATATTTCCTGAATTATTCGTATTTTTTGCCATCTTTGATCATTTATTCCCACAACATTGGAGTTTTTCTCATGAGTTAGTCACTATAAGTCCCTAACAAAGGGGGTGCTAATGTCTGGAAAAAGTCAATCAACCGGTGAGGATAAAATTTTTTATCCTCTCAGAAGAATTGGTAATTGGTGGTCTTTCTGGAACTACCTGTTTTTTCTGCCTGTTGGTCTCACCATGATTTTATTTTTCATCCTGAGCTCGATCCTGTTTAAACATTCAGGAGTATCTACGACATCTTTTCTTACCCTCACTGGTACTCTGTTTCTGTTACTTATTGCTCTATGGATACCAAATTTCCTTGCCATTTATTCCTGGCCAACCGGGATTGAGATTGCCATCCTCGTAATTAGAAATATTTTCATTCTTTGGCTTAT
>RFIL01000374.1 GCA_003695285.1 Calditrichota bacterium | reverse complement strand
GGAGCGTTAGCGCCCACCTGAATCCCCACCGCCGCTCCCAGCGACCAGCCACAAATGACTACCGGATGTCCGGGGTATTGTTCTCTTAGCCAAACATAAGCTGCCAGACCACTCTTGATAACATCCTTCTCATTTGATGACCCTTTACTTTTTCCATACCCCGGATAATCCACCGCCAGATAGGGATGATGCAACGTTTGAAATTCCTTAAGAGTACCGGAAAGTTTCATACTCTCCAAATTTTCTCCATTCCCGTGAAACAGAAGAAACACGGCGGTGCTGGTATCCACATCCGGGTTGAACCACCATCCACATATTGCCGGAACTTCATCGGAGGTAATAAAGACCTCCTCCATCCGGGGTGGGGGAGAGGTTACCTGCAGATACGGTGCGGGGTAGATAAATTGTCTGGCCAGTGACGATAGCATCCATTTTCCTCCCAGAATTATAAAAAGCACCACAAAGATTAGCAGCCACATGCTGACAGAAATGGGATTAATTTTCATAAGCTATCTACAGTTCTCATCAGGTTTAAAATTCAGTGGAAATGGTTTAGTTTTCCTCCCGCAACTTTTCCAGTACCTGTTTTGCCACCTTCTCGGGGAGTTTTCCTTTCCTGTGCAATTCTTCCAGGCTGGCTTCCCGAATTCGCTTCAGAGACCCGAAGGTCTTCAGCAAATGTTGTTTCCTCCGGGGGCCAATACCGGGTATGTCATCCAGCGGCGACTTGAGGGTGGATTTTTTATGCTGCTTACGGAAATGAGTAATGGCAAAGCGATGGGCTTCATCCCGCACCTGCTGGAGGAGTTTCAACCCCGCAGAACGTTTCGAAATAACCAGTGCCTCCTTTTCCCCGGGGAGAAATATTTCCTCCAGGCGTTTTGCCAGCCCAATGATAGCCTGATCGCTAATCCCCAGTTCCTGAAGTGCCGATAAAGCAGCGTTTAATTGCCCCTTACCTCCATCAATTAAAATTAAATCCGGCAGGGGTTGCTTTTCCTCCAACTGCCGTTTGTATCGTCGATAAACCGCCTCATGCATCATGGTGAAATCATCGGGGGTGGCTTTACTGCGGATTTTAAAAATACGATATTCACTTTTCCGGGGGCGGCCATTGATAAAACAGACCATGGAAGCCACCGCATCTTTACCCTGGATGTTGGAGATATCAAAGCCTTCAATCCGTAACGGTGGTTGAGGGAGGGAGAGATCCTTTTGTAATTGACGAACATTGTAAGGGATGTAATCGCTGCGTTGGAATTTCTGCAGCATCAGTTCATCCAGTAAAAATTTGGCGTTTTTCTGGCACAAGTCCATCAGCTTCTTTTTCTCACCAATCTGTGGCACCACCACCTGCACCCGATGACCGGCAGCCTGGCTCAACCAGTCTTCCAGCAGCGCTTTTTCCTCCCCCGGATCTCCCGGCAGTAAAATTTGCTGGGGTAAATTTTCCTCATTCAGATAATATTGCTGCAGGAATTGGGTTAAAATTTCCGGGGTCTCTTTTTTCTCCACCCCGCTCAGGTAAAAATGCTGACGACCAATCACCTTGCCGTCACGGATTTTAAACACCACCGCACAGGCATCTTCATCCTCATGAGCTAAAGCAATCACATCCCGGTCTTCGAAATCGTTCAGCACCACCTTGCGGGGCAGGAAGTTGTAATCCTCAATGCGCCGAATTTGATCCCGGATGCGCGCTGCCTCTTCAAAATTCATCTTCTCCGCTTCCTGCTGCATCCGCTCTTCCAGCTCTGAGACCAGTTCCCGGGTTTTGCCCCGCAGAAACTTCTCCACCTGGCGAATCATCTGCTGGTAATCCTCCTGGCTTATCAGCCCCTGGCAGGGCCCCTGGCAGCGCTTGATGTGGTAATCCAGACACAGCTTGATTTTGCCGGAGGCAATCACATGCTCGTCAATGTGGTATTTGCAAGAGCGGATGGGGAAAATTTTGCCCACTGTTTTCATGATATATCGTAACTGCTTCACATCCGTATAAGGACCCAGGTATCTGGAGCCGTCTTTAACAATCCGCCGGGTAACAAACACCCGGGGATACGGTTCATTGGTAATGCGGATGTAGGGGTAAGATTTATCATCCCGCAGGAACACGTTGTAGCGGGGGCGGTGTTCTTTAATCAGGTTGGCTTCCAAGATTAGCGCTTCCACCTCGGAATCCACAATGATGGTCTCGATGTCGCGGATTTGTTTGACCAGTGCCCGGGTTTTGATGTCCAGGTTGCGGGCGTCCTGGAAGTAACTGCGTACCCGGTTGCGCAGATTTTTGGCTTTCCCCACGTACAGCACTTTCCCCTCAGCATTGCGGTAAAGATACACTCCCGGCTGGGTAGGGAGGTTCCGGAGTTTTTCTTCGATGTGGGATTTTTGAGATGACATTATATCTTTTCAGTTATTACCTCATTTAGATATATTTAAAGAATGCCTGCCTCTTCGGGGAAACGGGATGCGTGTTTCGTGTTGCGTGTTCCGTGCCTGTACCTTTGGTAAAACGTGAAACGTAAAACGTAATATTGGTTTACCTTTACCTTTTACCTTCAAGTGTTGCGTATTTCGTGTTCCATGCCTGCCCTTTCGGGGAAACGTGAAACGTAAAACGTGATACGTGAATACCCTTTATCTGTTAAGCGAATATTGATTCCGGTTTCTTTCATAAAGCTCAATCGTCTGAACCTGGATTCCTTTAATGAACCGTTCCGAATTTAGTTTCCGGAGGATGTGAATTGCAAGGAAATGTTCTGATAGCTACATTGTACACCTGGAGAAAAATATCGACCTTAATTACGGGACTGATTCACAGTTGCAATGTTTATGGTCATTTGTTGAGAGAGCGTGCCGGAGTCGGTGATGCTACGGATGAAAGATGGTTTCTCATTCTAAAGGAGGAGGGCAGAAAATCAATTGGGCTGGCCACCGCAAGGATTCTCCCGACGACAGGCATTATTTTTCCCCCGGTGGTGAATGATTCTTTTGCCACCGGGGAGATCAATGGCAGTAAGAAAGCAGAATGCTTCTTTTAATTGAGAGCCTACTGATAATTTCCAAAAAAATATTTGCTCTTTCGTATTTTTTTTTTTTTACATTGGGGTGTGAACTGAGTAAGTTTACATCCCGGAGGGTAGGTTTTCGGGTGGTTTGAATGGATTCATCCCGCAGCACAATTCCAACAGATGAGGAGAGGGGCGAGAGAAAGTGAATCGCCTGTTTTATTTTTCAGGGAAAGGAACCTGTTATGAAGGCATCTTTCTACTTAAAGGTATTGGTATGCCTCATTTCGTCAGTGAAGAGTCGTGACCAAAGCACGTTACTTGAGCATCCTTTATCCGGTACTCCTGTGGGAATGCCCGGTAAAGCATTTTGTGCAAGTAGTAAAAAATGTACTAGCAACTCACTCCCAATCGGGGCTGACCAAAAAGTAGAAAATGATGTAAATTTTTTCAGGTCGCTGTTTATGAGATTAAATTCAACTCTCCCCCCAACCCCCTCTCTTGGCAAGAGAGGGGGTGAAGGGGGTGAGTTCAAAAAAGAGTGGCGTCAAAGAAGGGGTAAGCAATTATGAGTCTTTCACGAGATCCCAGACTCATCCAGATCGCTAAACAACGATGTCGAGAATTACGCAAGAACCAGACCCGAGCCGAAAAGATATTTTGGGAAGCGGTACGGAATCGACGGTTTTTGGGTTTAAAATTTAATCGGCAACATCCACTCTTTTTCGACTATGAAGGCAAAGAGACTTTCTACATCGCAGATTTTTATTGTCATGAGAAAAAAGTAGTAATTGAGCTTGATGGGGAAATACATGATTATCAACGGCGACGAGACGAATATCGAACATTTATAATCGAAATGTTAGGGATCAAAGTAATTAGATTTGGAAATAAGGAGATTGAAAATCATTTACAAAACGTTCTGGAAAGGCTTCGGAAAGAGCTTACGGATTGAGCAGAGCTCTATTCAACTCACCCCCGGCCCTTCTCTTGAGAAAAGAGGGGAGCTACTCCCCCTTCTCTTGCCAATGGCGGGAGCCATCCCGTTGGGAGAGAAGGGGGATGGGGGGATGAGTTCAAAAACCATAACAAGACCAAATAAAAAAGGATTTCAGCCATGCAATCAATCATAAGTTCAATCTGGATTATCATCTTATTGATGACCAATTTTCTACTTGCTCAACCCACCGCTCCCGAAGGGACTGCAACCACCTGGCGCGCT
>RFIL01000373.1 GCA_003695285.1 Calditrichota bacterium | reverse complement strand
CGATTGGAGCTGGCCAGCTTTTTAACGACCTTTCCGGTACGGGCATCTGCTAAAAACAGGTCGATGGTAAACAAATCCCTCTCAGAGAGAAAGGTGACCCACTTACCATCCGGGCTGATTGAGGGAGCTAAATTCATTTCTCCGGCATCGATATCTTCTGCCAGAAGGCGTTGACCAATCTCGCGGGGCAGAGTTTTTCCTTCCAACTGAGGGCGATAGGTTTCTTCAACAGTTTTTAACCAGAGGTTAGACAAACTATCTGCGTCGATACCTAAAATTTTGATGAATGCTGAATCCAGCCCAGTTCGGAAGGAGGTCTTTAACAGCAGGGGGATTTTATCATCACCCCACTTTCCCCCGATAAATGCCCACATCGCCTGCCCCCAGCGATAGGGAAAATACCGGGGGTCCACCGAAATATCCTTCACAGAAGGGACATCTTCATGTAACACCGCATCCCGGAGCCACATTGCAGTGTGGGGATCGTTTCTACCACTGGTCAGATACTCAGCCATTCCCTCCACTGCCCAGAGGGGGATTTGAGCCAGAGAAGTATAACCCTGACCAAAGGAGTCTGCTAATGAGTATTGAAAAGCATGCACCAATTCATGTCCCAGAACATGGTCATCATCAGCGTTGGTGCCGGTAAGTGGTAAAATAATTCGTTTGCCAATTCCTTCCGTAACACCCCCAGTCCCCTGACTGATGAGCCCGGTCAGAACATTGGTCTGTTGAAAATCAGCATGATTGGCATATAGAATCAGTGGTTGAAGGGAAGGGAGATCATACTGGAAGAAACCATTCAGTCGAGAATACCAGCGCTCGATCAAACGAGTTGAATTTTTAGCAGCAAGGGTGTTTGGGGGATAAAAATAGACATTAAAATGCTTGCTCTGGAGAATTTTAAAATTGAACTGGTCGTATCGAACTTTATTACGTCCGAAATATTGTCCATGAATTTCTGTGAAACTCCCGACCATAAAGATGCATAAAAAAAACCAGAAAATGATTTTCTGAAAATAACGGGGAGTGGATGGATATATATTAAAATCCCGAAGTGATTTTATGCTATCAATATGTTTTAACATCGTAATCTCCATCTTTAATTCAGCAAATTTTACTTATTGCCTCTTCTTACGTTCCCAAAGGGGAGAAAAACTCTTTCTTTCCGTTGATTCCTGAAGAATTCCATACTGTGTTTGGGGTTGTTTGTTCATACAATTGTAAGTCTTTAAATATTTTTAGACAAATAAATCTTTCTCTTCTTACAAATTTTTGTAAGCAATGGAAATTAGCGCCCCCGGAGGCGTATTACAATCTGTGACAGGTTGCAAAGACAAACTAAACCAGGGAGAAGACGTATGAGCAAATCTGATTTGATTCGCAGTGTTGCCTTCGTCGGAGATTATGTGCCTCGTCGCTGTGGCATCGCAACCTTCACCCATGATTTATGCCAGCATTATCAACAAAGATATCCTGACACTGAGTGTCTGGTGGTATCGGTGAATGATCGAGAGCAGGGATATGCTTATCCCCGAGAAGTTCGTTTTGAGATTTCCGAACAAAATATCAACGATTATCGGCGGGCGGCGGACTTCTTAAACATTCGTAACTGTGATGTGGTCTCTCTTCAACATGAATATGGAATTTTTGGTGGTAAAGAAGGTGCTCATATCGTGGCTTTGTTACGAGACCTTCATATGCCGGTTGTTACTACTTTGCATACAATTTTAGAAGAGCCCAATCCGGAACAACGACGGGTTTTAATGGAAATTATCTCTTTTTCCACGCGTCTGGTGGTGATGACCGAGAAGGGAAAGGAATTATTGAAAAAGGTTTATAAAGTTCCGGAAGACTTCATCGATGTGATTCCTCACGGGATACCGGAAGTGCCGTTTATTGACCCGAATTTTTATAAAGACAAATTTGGGGTGGAAGGTAATTATGTTTTGTTGACCTTTGGGTTATTATCTCCCAACAAGGGGATTGAATATGTGATCAAAGCGCTTCCCTCGGTTATTCAAAAAATTCCCAATCTGGTGTATATCATCCTCGGAGCAACTCATCCCAACCTGGTCAAAAAAGAGGGAGAGGCTTATCGGTTGCAACTTCAGCAAATGGCCAGAGACCTTGGAGTTGAGAAACATGTGGTGTTTTATAATGCCTTTGTCAGCCCTGAGGAATTAAACGAATTTATTGGTGCGGCGGACATATATATTACCCCCTACTTAAATAAGGCACAGATCACTTCCGGTACCCTTTCCTATGCCTTTGGATGTGGTAAGGCTGTCATCTCCACTCCCTACTGGCATGCGGAAGAGTTATTAAAGGATGGACGGGGGATGCTGGTACCTTTTCGCGATTCTGAGGCCATTGCAGACGCGATTATAGACCTTCTTCAAGATGAAAAGAAACTCCATGCCATCCGCAAACAGGCATTTTTAGAGGGGCGGAGGATGCTCTGGAAGAATGTGGTGAGAGACTATCACGAAAGCTTCATGAAGGCAAGGCTGGAACATCAACCGGGTATTTACAAGGCTTTTTCACAACGACTAATTGATGGTCCTCATAGTGAACTTCCTGAAATTCGCCTGGATCATTTAAAACGATTAACGGATTCGATCGGTATCTTTCAACATGCTAAATATTCGATTCCCCAATATGCTGAAGGGTATTGTACTGATGATAATTCACGCGCCCTATTGCTAACTCTGTTCCTTGAAGAATTGGGAATTGTCGGGAAAGAAGTGCAGGAAATGAGCATGCGCTACGCTGCGTTTCTCAATTATGCTTTTAACCCGGAAACCGGCTGTTTTCGAAATTTTATGAGCTTTGACAGAAAATGGATAGAAGAATGTGGTTCAGAAGACAGTCATGGAAGAGCACTGTGGGCACTGGGGGCTTGTGTGGGACGATCGAGCAGACGCAATTTACAAATGTGGGCAGCTTCCTTGATGGAAACCGCTCTTCCTAAAGTGTTAGAATTCTCCTCACCCCGGAGTTGGGCTTTTACCCTCCTGGGCTTATATGAATACTCCAGCAGACTTTCCCATGATCGCTATGTGAATCAGATGATACATACCCTCAGCAAACGGCTGTATGAATTGTATGAGAGAAATGCCCGTCCGGACTGGCAGTGGTTCGAAAATGTGGTGACGTATGATAATGCCAAGCTTCCACATGCCCTTATTTTAAGTGCACAACTGATAGGCGATAACCGTTTGTTGCAAGCTGGATTAACATCTTTGCGATGGCTGGCTGAAATTCAAACCGCTGAAGCAGGTCATTTTCGCCCCATTGGCTCTAATGGTTTTTATCCACGGGGTGGTTCTCGAGCTCTGTTTGATCAACAGCCTCTGGAAGCACATTCGATGACCAGCGCTGCTCTGGATGCCTATCGGATAACTGGCGACCGATTCTGGTATGATGAAGCCCGCAAAGCCTTTGAGTGGTTTCTGGGGAAAAATGACCTTGGTTTAGCTCTTTATGATCCTCTCAGTGGTGGCTGCCACGATGCATTGCAGATTGATCGCTTAAATCTGAATCAGGGTGCAGAATCCACTTTAGCGTTTCTCCTTTCACTTGCAGAAATGAAGCTGTTTGAGGAGGCGGTGCTTCATAAACAGAAAATGGAACAGAACAGCCGTTCCCGTTCGCAGCAGGTTACAGTGGATTAATCTCGAACGGTCGATGAAACTTGAGAGATGTAACTATTGGAGGTAATGGCGATGGAAGCGAATTCCATGTTATTCCCTCATTTGCCTCGGACGTTATTTCAAAAATATTCGGGCAATCCCATTTTAACCCCTGAGATGTGGCCTTACCCGGTGAATGCCGTGTTTAATCCCGGAGCGGTGGAAATGAATGGTGAAACTGTGCTTCTGGTGCGGGTGGAAGACATGCGCGGATTTTCTCATTTAACCATCGCCAGAAGCAGTGATGGTTATGTGAACTGGCAGATTGATCCTCAACCGGTGCTGGTTCCGGAAAAGAAACATCAGGAGGAGCAATGGGGGATCGAGGACCCACGGATTGTCTGGTTGGAGGATGAACATCAATATGCTATCACCTATGTAAGTTTTTCGCAGGGCGGTCCGGTGGTCTCGGTTGCTCTCACTCAGGATTTTAAAACATTTCATCGAATTGGTTCCCCTATGCCACCGGAGGACAAGGATGCCTCGCTCTTTCCCCGTAAAATTAACGGCCGATACGTGTTAATCCATCGTCCCATTATTCGTGGTGAGGCCCATATCTGGATTTCGTTTTCCCCGGATTTGCAATACTGGGGTGACCATTCCGTTTTGCTACCGGTTCGTCCGGGATGGTGGGATAACCATCGGGTGGGATTGGGTCCTCCACCAATTGAAACAGAGGAGGGGTGGCTGATTTTTTATCATGGAGTTCGTAAAACTGCCTCAGGGAGTCTGTATCGGGTAGGGATGGCTTTACTGGATCTGGATGATCCCCGGAAAATTTTATATCGTAGCAAACATTGGGTGTTGGGACCTCATGAACCGTATGAATATATCGGGGATGTACCTGGGGTGACCTTTCCCACCGGGGTTATTGTTAACCGAGATTCTGGTGAAGTGCGTCTTTATTACGGAGCAGCAGACAAATGTGTGGCTGTTGCCACAGCCAATCTGAGCCATCTTATCGCCCATTTGAAAGAAGAAAAGGAGTAGCTCGGCGTTGGTGACTCCCGGGGGAGACGTGCTGAGAATCATGATCCCGGAGGTATTCCCCGTGGAAAATGGTTTTTTAGAAAAATTCTTTGTACATTCAACTATACAGATTAGAATCGGTGGAAAGAAACAATTCCGGGTATTTTGCAACCGATGAGATAAGAATAATTCTTACAATAAAGGAAGGGGTTGAAATGACCAGAAAAATGTTTCGTATTTTATTATTCACTCTATTCACTCTGTTGATTGCAGGGTGGATAGGTTGTCAGCAGAAGGAATCCGAACATGCCCATCAGGGAGAATCCCACCAGCATAGCGACGCCACCCATGCTAATGAACATATGCATCAGGTGGATTTTGACACGCTGGTGAAGCACTTTGAGGATCCAGGACGAGAAGAATGGCAGAAACCGGATTGGGTGATCGAACAACTGGGAGACCTTCAGGATAAAGTGGTGGCAGATATTGGAGCAGGCACCGGTTACTTCAGTTTCCGAATTGCGAAAAAAGCCCAGAAGGTTATTGCTATCGATATTGATGAACGATTTTTAAACTATATCGAAGAGAAGAACAAAACCTTGCAATTACCGGTTGAAACCCGCCTGGTGGAGCCAGATGACCCT
>RFIL01000372.1 GCA_003695285.1 Calditrichota bacterium | reverse complement strand
GGAAAGATGACCACGGTGATTGACCAATATTTCCCTCTGGAAGACACAGCAGAAGCACATCGATACATTGAAACCGGCCACAAGAGGGGGAACGTGGTAATCACTCATCACCAATCATAAAAAAATCTGCAAAAATCAGGAAGGTTATCATATGAAGCATGAAGAGCATTCCATCCAGCGGTGGATATCCCAATCCCGAGATCGAGTGGATTTATGGGTTCGTTTTATCAATTCCAAAGGAATTCAAAAGATGGTTGAAGTTGGTGTGTACCGCGGAGATTTCGCGGAACGAATCCTGAAGGATTGTCCCTCGATTCGGAAATATTACATGCTCGATCCCTGGCGCCATTTATCGGATTGGAATAAGCCGGCCAACCAGAAAGACGATGTTTTTGAATCGTTTCTAAAAGAGACCTTGAAGAAAACCGACTTTGCCCAGGATAAGCGAATCATTTTAAGGGGAAAAACCACAGAGGTTATTGATGACATCGCGAATGACGAACTCGACTTTGCTTATATTGATGGCGACCATACCCTTCGTGGTATCTCTATCGATCTGCTTTCCATTTACCCTAAAATAAAGCCGGGAGGTTGGATTGGAGGAGATGATTTCCACAATACCATCTGGCAACATAGTTCATCTTTTGAACCAACAATGGTTTTTCCTTATGCGGTGTACTTTGCAGAAGCAATGAATGTCCCTATTTATGCCCTCCCCTACGGGCAATTTTTAATCGAAAAAGATCCGGAAAAATCTTTTTCTTTTAAGGATACTACCGGCAAATACCAGAATTTTACACTGCAGAAAGAATTTCTCCCCCGGAAATACTGGCAGGTGAAGTTAACCAGCGGGCGAAAAAGGGGCACAAAAATATTAAGCAAAATCAGACAACTTTTGTTCTAGCTGGTCCGCATCTACCACGGAATGGGTATTTGTATCTTTTCACCACAGGGAAAGCAGCTAAAAAGTTGAGACCAGCATTTCCGATACCTCTTGAGCTCCGAAGAAATTGTTTAATAAAATTCAACTCCTGAGCATTATATCCGGAGGTGGAAGTCTCTTTTGTAGAGTTCTCTTCCCCCTCTATTCTTTCTGTCTGCTTCGTGGTTTAGGATGAATCGTTACCGGTACTTTTTTTCATGCAGTGTATTACACCAGAGCACTTTCCCACCCGGAGTCCTTGACAAAGAGGCAGGAGGAGTTTGTCCAGTCAGCTGCCCCTCTCATAAAGCTGAATGATGGTTCTGCCCCCAACCCGAAAATATTGATATCCGCCCGGGGTGCACCGGCGATGGTGTCCTGAAAATTCCCCACAATGACATGATAATACGTTCGAGAGGGAAGTCGGGCCATGTCATTCAATTTATCCAGAAATCGATATACTCTTCGTCGATCCTTTTCGGTCTCGGCTGAAGCTACCAGATGCAATCGCCCCTCCCAGTTTAACTGAAGTTGTAAGGCAATCAAAACCGCCAGATGCCAGTTGGGACTTTTTTCCCGAAGCCACAGATTAACCTCTTTTTGCATCCCGAAAGCCACACGGGGATGTTGTCGTAGAATCATCACCCCCAGCTTATCTCGATCCGCTTCCTGAACTAACTGTAATAACATATCATCGTTTTTGGTATCATCGCCAAGGGTTAGAAACAGAGAGTTGGGACGAAATGCGCTTCCCTTAAGAGTTTGAATCACGTGTTTGGCACCTTTAATGAAGTCGGTATCCTCAATCACCGTGGTGGAGACGAACAAATTCTGTTTTCTCAACGGCTCCATTAAAGTATTGAGACTCTGTAAAGTTTCATCATGTTCATGATTCCGGACGGTAAAGGCAAAAATACTCCCCGAAGGATAGGTAATGTTCCGGATAAAAAGCAAGGGACCCGTCCAGAGGTTGGGATCATCCACCGGGAGCAGGAGATCCGGTTTCCAGGAAATTTGATGTCTGGGAAAGCGTGATGCAATGCGCGAAGCTCTCTCGGCCATCACCAGAAACATCCCACCGCGAATATCTCCCCAATCTGCCTCCAATTCTTTTCGGGCTAACCAGATGTAAAGCAAAACGATGATGATGATAGATACGGCACTAAACACAGGGTTGATTAAAAACATCATGAAAATACATCCGGCAGCACCAAAGAAAGAGACAAAGCGAGGAATTTTAAAAGTGGGTCGAAAACTAATAATTTTCATACTCTGTTGGATAAAGACCACCAGATTGAGCATTCCGTAGGTAATCAGGAAAAACATGGTGATCAGAGTTGCCAGCGCATTCAGGTTACCCAGCACCAGAGCCAGGACAATGACACTCCCGGTAAAAATAATGGCATTACGGGGTTCATTGGTAACGGTTTTTTTGGCAAAAATGGGAGAAAATGGCACCGTGCGTTGCTCTGCCAATGCCTGCAAAATTCTCGGGGCACCCAGGATACTTCCCAGGGCGGAAGAAAAAGTGGCGGCCAGAATCCCGACAATGACCGCCGGTCCGAACCAGGCCTTATCCACCATAATCATCTGATTTGCCCGTAATTCTTCCGGAGTGAAGTGGGTCGCCATGAAAACTGCCAGGGCAATGTAAATAACCAGGGTTACCCCGATGGCGGTCAGGGTGCCAACAGGGATGGCTTTACGAGGATTTTTTAAATCACCGGACATATTTGCGCCGGCCATTATTCCGGTAACCGCCGGAAAAAAGATGGCAAACACCATCCAGAAATCGCCATCCACGAATTCTCCCACAAAGGGAACTGTTTCCAGGGGTTCAGCAGGGGAAAGAAAAAAGCTCACCAGAGAAAATCCAATAAGCGCCATAATCACAAACTGGATACG
>RFIL01000008.1 GCA_003695285.1 Calditrichota bacterium | reverse complement strand
TACTGTGTGTTTTTGTAGAGATGTTAACCGATAACACAGACCACAGGAGAGAAAGATGGATACAAAAGCTGTAGCAAATGCGTTAAGGCAATTCTTGTACGAAGAAAGTCTGAAAGATGAATTTGAGCAGTTGAGTGATAATGATTCCTTGCTTGAAAAAGGGATCATCGACTCTGTAAAAATGCTCGATCTCATTGAGTTTATCCAGGACCAGTATGGAATACAGGTCGATGAAGATGATATGGTGCCGGAAAATTTCGATTCTATTAATGCAATTGTGGCCTATATACAATCTCGAAAAAGTGAAACCAACGCATGATTGAAACTGTGAATAAGGTTGTTCTTCCCTGGAATGCCTGGTATGAGGATACTTTTCTGGAAATTTCTTTCCCGGAAAAATGGCAAGTAGATATTTTCTCACTTCGTGGGAATAAACCTGTATATTCCGCTCAGCTCCGAGAAGAAGCAGAGCGCATGGCGGAAATACTCCGGGAGCGGAAGATCCAATCTGTAGCAATAGCCATAGATGATCTAACCCGCCCAATGAGTTATGAGGGGTTCTTTGAATACTTAATACCTCAACTGGCTTCCTGGAAGTATCCTCCAAAAGTAAAAATAATTATTGGATTGGGCACACACCGTCCGTTAAATCGTCAGGAACTAGAGTTAAAAGTTGGAAAGACCCCCTTTCATTTTTTAGACTTTGTAGAGGTAATCAATCATGATTATCGGAATGATGTTGTTCCTGTAGGGTTGGAATGGGGGAAAGTTCCTGTAAAAGTCAATCGCCATTTTATGGAAGCGCAGTATCGGGTGGTATTTAGTGCTATAGTTCCTCATCCTTTTGCCGGATTTAGCGGTGGCCCCAAAATGGTCTTGCCGGGTCTGTCGAATATTGAAGTGACCCGGCGTACCCACCAGATGGCGTTGATGGGGTTTGTCGGTAAGATTGGGAATGTCCATAACAATAAATTCCGAAAACTCCTCGATGAGTTCATTCGCAAAATACCGGTAGATTATTTTATCGGTTTCCTTACCGATGAACGCCGCCAATGTATCTATTTGCAAAGCGGGGAATTGTTAAAAACATATTATGATTTAACAGATGTCGCTCGCCGGGTGTACACCATCCCGAGGCCGGAGGCACTTTATGATGTGGTGTGGTTAAATGCTTATCCCAAAGATACGGAATTATTGCAAATTGATACAGCCTTCAATCCGGTACTTTCAGCAGAAGAAAAATTCTGGCATGAAACTACAGTGTTCGTAGTGAGTGCCGCATGCCATAAAGGGATGGGGGTACACGATCTTTTTGGACCGGGAGGAGCTTTGTACCGGGCTCCCAGAGAAAAACGGTTATTAAAAGGACATCCTGTTTTATTTCTACTACCTACAATCTCTCGCGAAGCATTTACAAAAGTGTTCTGGGAAGGATACCAACTCTTTAATCATCCTGAAGAAGTGATCCTCAAGATTGAAGAACTTTTCAGCAAACCAAATCTTCGATTAGGTATATTCCCCGTTGCCAGCATCCAGTTGACCGCCCCATGATTTTGCTCCACAGATCAAACGAAGCCTTAAGTGGTAAGCTTCTGTTTTCTTTCTACCCTAACCCGTACGGATCTTTTTGCCCGCCTTTTCTGATCACAAATTCATGGTTTTTCCGCTAACAATTGATCCGGTTTTGACGATAAAGAATGTATTTCCAGTTTTCTGTCATACTTCGACCACCGACTGCGTCGGGTTCCGCCCTGGCGGAATCAGTGTGACAAAACAATATTCTCAAAGGGAGACTACCGACAAACAAAAATTTTAGAAACACGGCATCAAAGAACATTGCAGATTATAAATACAGTTTTTGGGATGCCATATAATAAGATATAGAGCACAATTGCCGGGTATAAATCCTTTATATTTAAACATTTTGTTCAAGAAACACAGTCTAAAAACTGTTTGACGGAGCTTTCTCCACCACTTGATGGTAGATGAGTCGTTCCCGGGCGAATAAGAACGATAGAGCAGAAATTTTTTATTTGAATCCATGTGAGCTATCGCACTGAAGAACATAAGTATCAGTGAGAAAAAAAATCAAAAAGTCATGTTGAAGTGGTTTAAGCTAGGGGAGATTTGAGATGAGAATTGTTACTACCGGCAACAAGTTGACATGGTTGGCCCTTTTTGCTGGATTACTCGTTAGTGCTGGCGTTTTGGCTGGAGAAATAGAAGTAACCGCCTCTTCTCCCGCTGCTGGAGATGAGTTTGGGAAATCGGTTGCCGTAAGTGGGAATTATGCCATTGTGGGGAATTATCTCGATGATAATCCCAATGGCATAGATGCGGGTTCAGCGGAAATCTTTGTATACAATGGAGGGACCTGGCTTCGTGAAGCAGTTTTGACAGCTGGCGATGGGGCTGCCGATGATTGGTTTGGATATTCGGTAGCTATCAGCGGAACAATCGCTGTGATTGGTGCTCCTCGACATACCAACAATACCGGTAATATCGGGGCCGCCTATGTGTTTCAGCGTAGCAGCGGAGTATGGACACAAGTAGCCAAGTTGACGCCCAGTGATGGGGCCAGCAAAGACTTCTTCGGATGGTCGGTGGCTATTGATGGCGATTATATTGTAGTTGGTTCCCCCCGTCATAACATCGGTGTTAATGCGGATGTTGGAGCTGCTTATGTCTATTATCGGAATAGTGGGGGAGTTGATAATTGGGGAGAACAATCCCAATTAACTGCCTCTGATGGGGCTGCAGATGATCGATTTGGCAGCTCTGTAGCTATATCCGGCGCTTATGTTTTAGTAGGCTCACCTCAGGATGATGTGGGTACCAATAGCTTGGCCGGGGCCGCTTATGTGTATCTTCGGAATGGAACCACTTGGGGAGAACAACAAAAGTTAGTTCCCACTGATGTTGCACAAAATCGACAGTTCGGTTTTTCGGTGTCAATTTCTGGTGCACGAGCCTTGATAGGTGCTCCTTTTGACAATAACGATTCTACAGGCGCCGCCTATGTATTTACCCGCTCCGGCACGACCTGGAACCAACAACAGAAACTTACCGCCGGGGATGGGGCAGCCGGAGATAAATTTGGGTACAGTGTAAGCCTTTTTGATACTACTTTAGTGATAGGCTCTCCCTTCGATAATACCGGCAGAGGAGCACTTTACCCCTTTGTGCTTCTTGGAGGGAATTGGGTTCAATTTTCCAAAGTACAGGCCAGTGATGGCGCGGCGGGAGATAAATTCGGTCTGGCCGTATCCATTCAGGGAACTACTGTGGTGGCCGGGGCTCCCAACGACACCGTGAGCGGATTGGCCAATGCCGGATCGGCCTATTTCTACCACACCGTGAACGATCTGGCCCTGCCGGTTGCCCTGATCTCGTTTACCGCCACTCCCGGCGACGG
>RFIL01000371.1 GCA_003695285.1 Calditrichota bacterium | reverse complement strand
GTAGGGCCCCTGATTGCTGGTGCGGTAATGCTTCTGTTAGATAGAGTCGCAGGCACCGGCTTTTTTATTGCTGAAAGAGGAGGAGATCCATTACTCTGGCAACACTTATTCTGGTTTTTTGGCCATCCTGAAGTTTATGTAATTTTATTACCGGGGTTAGGTGCTGTTCTGGAGGTGATGGCGACTTTCTCTCGAAAACCAATTTTCGGGTATAAAACGATTGTGTTCTCTACTATCGCTGCCGGCATCTTGAGTTTTATCGTCTGGGCACATCACATGTTTGTGAGTGGAATTGATCCACGGTTAATTATGCCCTTCAGTATTACGACCATTTTAATATCGGTACCCTTTGCCATTGTTATATTTGCCATGATAGCTACCCTGTGGAAGTCATCGATTCGCTTTACACCGCCAATGCTATTTGCACTGGGTACACTGGCGACCTTTCTGGTGGGAGGGGTGACCGGAATTTTTCTCGGTTCTGCACCGGTTGATATCTTTTTCCATGACACCTATTTTGTAGTTGCTCACTTTCATTATACTCTGTTCCCCTCCGTTTTTCTGGGTGGATTTGCCGCTATCTATTACTGGTATCCCAAAATGTTTGGTAAGATGATGAACAACACCTTGAGTAAAATACATTTTTGGCTTACCGTTATCTTTTTTAATCTTACATTTATACCCATGTTCACTGTAGGGCTTGGGGGGCACATGAGAAGAGTTTATGATCCAACCCAGTACGAATTCCTTCAGCCCCTGCAACCAACCAATAAACATATTACATACTTTGCAATCGCACTGATTTTATCCCAGATCCCATTTATCATCAACTTTTTCTGGAGCATGTTTAAGGGAAAGAAAGCCCCTCAAAACCCCTGGGAAGCAACAACGCTGGAATGGGCAGCAGCCCCAACACCTCCCCCTCATGGGAATTTTGCAGAGACACCCGTGGTCTACCATGGTCCTTACGAATACAGCGTTCCGGGAGCGGATAAGGATTGGATTGCACAGACTGAACAAAAGGTTACCGCCGAAGGGTAATAAATTTAGAAAGATAAGCTATCTGATTTTTCAAATATAAGTTCCATTAATGAAGAAGAAGTAACTAAACCAAAGGAGAATTACGATGGCAAGTGCAGTACCGGAAGCAGAAGCCCGGGCCGAAGTTCATCATAAATTAGAACATATTGATGTGGGTGTACCGCCCGGCAAGATGGGTATGTGGTGGTTTCTAGCCTCTGAAATCATGGTGTTTGGTGGTCTTATTGGTACATATGTGCTCTTTCGGCTGGCCAGTAATGGAGCATGGACTGAATTTGCCCACCATGTCAGTACTGTTATTGGCAGTATAAATACCATGGTTTTGTTGACCAGTAGTTTAACAATGGTTCTGGCATTTGCCGCTATTCAGGATGAGAATCGCTCCAGAGCCAAGTTGTTTCTCGCACTTACTGTGCTTCTCGGGTTAACATTTCTGGGGATTAAGGCCTTTGAATACTCCAGAGAGTTCGCGAATGGATTTACCCCCCTATCCCATATTTTCTGGTCTTTTTATTACCTGATGACCGGACTCCATGCGCTGCACGTAACAGGTGGAATCATAGCCAATTTCATCCTTCTACTAATGGCGATTCGTGGAACACTCTGGCCCAAGGCTCAATGGCGGGTCGAATATGCTGGTTTATACTGGCACTTTGTGGATATCGTCTGGATTTTTCTCTTTCCTTTATTGTATTTGTCGTATTAAACGTGGATTGAAAAAGGAGTAAATACAATGGCACACTCTGAATCCGTTCATGAACGTCCGAATTATGTAGCTGTCTGGGCCTGGTTGGTTTTACTTTTAGGCATCAGCCTGGCAGCCGTCTTTCTACCATTTTCACAGACTCTTACCGTGACATTCATTTTTATAGTGGCTGCGGTTAAAGCGTTCTTAGTTGCCGCAAACTATATGGAACTTCGTTTTGAAAAACGGTTTATCTGGTATATCGCCATTATCCCGGTCCTTCTATTCATCATCATGACGTTAACATTAATACCGGATATTGGTACTATTCACTGATGTTGGAAGACTTGATTATTCAACAGGAGACTAATTGTGGCTGAAGTATTGACCCCTAAAGATAAACAGAAAAAAGGGAGAAATGGTTTTAACGGGGATGACAATGGGTGGGAATCATTTCAACCCGGTCACAATGGTTCCCGTGGCGATGGTATGTTTAACAAATCGGTTTTCGGTTTGTTAGTGTTTATAGCTACGGAAATCATGATCTTTGCCGGTTTAATCAGTGCTTTTATTGTTTTAAAAGCCAACACTACACAGTGGCCACCCCCTGGTCAACCCCGATTACCCGTCGCAATTACCGGGCTAAATACTTTTTTCTTACTTCTCAGTGGAGTGGCGATATATCAAGCAGTTCAAGCTTTAAAAAAAGAAAATCAGGCAAGATTTAAATTGTTACTGCTTACTACCGGAATACTGGGAACCGTATTCTTGGTTATTCAGGGGTATGAATGGCTCCGACTCCTGGGATATGGGCTAACTATGAAATCCAGCATTTACGGTTCCACATTTTATACATTGATTGGTGCTCATGGCACCCATGTGATGATAGCCGTCCTCGTTCTTATCTGGGTATTGATTAGAGCTATTCGAGGACATTACAACTCAGAAAATCGGAATGGGGTCGTTTTATGTCAAATTTACTGGTTCTTTGTGGTTGGAATTTGGCCAGTCCTCTATCTTTTAGTTTATTTTTAATTTTTAAAAAATCAAAATATTAACAACATGTAAAGGGGTAGTATGAAAAAAGTTGGCATTAAAACATTATCAATGATTCTCATGTTCATTGTAGAGGTTAGCACCTCACCACTTCTTGCCTGTCCGAACTGTTTTGGGTCCAGTAGTAAGGGGGTGGCAAAGGCGTTTATTACCAGCTACTACTTATTATCCGGAATACCATTATTTATGTTAGGTATCGGGGGATATCTTCTTTATCGAATTAATAAAAAATTCGGCATTTTAAATCCCCCTCCGGTAGACAAAAATCAAAAAAATTATTCGGACTGAATCATCCAGGTAGTTCACTATTCCAGATGGAAATCGTATGAAGAATGCAAATCGAATTCATTCAGACGAGATAGTTATGTTCATGTCAGAACTGCTCTCTTTAACCAAGCCACGAGTCGTATTGATGGTTTTAATTACCACCTTTGGTGGTTACTATTTAGCCGGTGGGGAGATTGGGGAGCTACGTTTCTGGTTAACCCTGGCAGGAGTGGCGCTTTCTGCAGGCGGGACCATGGCGCTAAATCAATTTATGGAATCCGATATCGATCGCCAGATGAAACGAACTATGCATCGTCCATTACCTTCCGGGCGTATGCATCCCATGACCGCTCTTGTTTTTGGTTGTGTCATTACCATAGTAGGTTTACTGATTTTATGGAGGGGAGTAAATTACCAGAGTATGATAATTACCACTCTGATTGTGATAGGTTATCTACTTGTCTACACACCGTTAAAAAGAAAATCACCTTACAGCAGTATTTGGGGAAGTATCCCGGGAGCTTTGCCACCTGTCATAGGTTGGGTAGCGGTAAGAGGAGAAATCCAGGCGGTTGCAATCCTGTTATTCGCCATTCTCTTTTTCTGGCAATTGCCTCATCTGTTAGCTATTTCCTGGATATATCGTCGGGATTATTCTCGCGCAGGAATTAAAGTATTTCCGGTAGTTGATCCCTCCGGTCACAGCACTGCAAAGATTGTAATCGCTGGTTGCCTGTTGCTGGCCTTAACATTCTGCTTCTCCTATCGTATTATCCACCCCAATCACTGGCATCTACTCATCGCGCTCCTACTGACAGGAGTCTATTTCACTTATGGTTGGCAATTTGCGCGTCAGAAAACCAATAAAAGTGCACGGAGGTTGTTGTTAACCTCATATCTGTACCTCCCGGCTATCCTGCTTACAGAGCTGCTTTTCCTTGTGTGAAAAGAATCGGTCTAAATCTGAAAGATATTCAGTACCGGAAAATTTAAGGCACATTTAAGTATTTACCAGGTCAACTAACTAAACAAGATATGGAGGTGTGCTATGTGCAAATTTAACAAATTGTGGATTACTCTCTTGCTGATCTTTCCTCTGGGATTACTCTATTCCCAGGGAGGTAGCCTGACCGGTAAAGTCACTTTCGAAGGTGAACCGCCGGCACCACAGGAAGTCAAAATCACCAAAGATGCTAATGTATGTGGTAAAGAGCCACATTACGATGAAAGCCTCCTGGTTGGTGAAAATAAAGGGCTACAAAATGTAGTTGTCTCTATAATGAATCCACCCAAGGGGGGTGACATGAGTCAATTGGGAAAAGAATTTGCCATTCATCAGATGGGCTGTACTTATACTCCACACATTTGTCTTGTACCGGTAAATACACCCCTGCTAATTTATAATGACGACGGCATTCTTCACAATCTTCATACCTATAGTAAGAAGAACCCCTCGTTTAACATTTCTCAGCCGAAATTTAAAAAGAAGGTTAAAAAAACCTTCAAATATCCGGAAACCTTTCCCATTAAGTGTGATGTGCATGGCTGGATGGTCGGGTATATTGTGGTGGTAGATCACCCCTATCATGCAGTCACCAATGAAAATGGAGAGTATAAAATCGAGGGGCTTCCGGCCGGGACCTACCAGGTTCAATTCTGGCATGAAAAACTGGGTACAATACAAAAAGAGGTTACCATCGAAGCCGGAGCTACTGCCACTCTGGATGTATCCATGAAGATGTAAATATCAAGGACAACAACTCAGAACATTAACGATTTGAGGAGAGTACTATGAAGTGGTTGAAATGGATCGGACTACTCTGTGTTTTCTTCGGCTCTTCCCTCTCCGGTCAATCATATATGTCTGCTGCTACTGACGATGATGCTTTAGCACGGAAATATGCACAGGAAATAGCCTCAATCGAGCGGGGGCGGCTGGTCTATCAACAAGCATGTGAAGCCTGTCATGGTGCTAATGGCGATGGTAATGGTCCGTATGCAGAAGCGCTCAATCCGCGTCCCAGGGACTTTACCAGTGGTCAATACAAATTCAGATCCACTCCAGGTGGCTCTTTACCAACTGATAATGATCTATATAACACAGTAGCCAATGGGGTACCCCGCACCTTTATGCCTCCCTGGAAAAATTTACTGAGTGAGGAGAATATACGAGATGTCGTTGCCTACATTAAAACCTTCTCCCCACTCTTTCGTGAGAGAGAACCGGAGACACCAATCGTTATTGCCTCAGAGCCACCTCCGGCCACAGAAGAAAGTATTTTTGAAGGAGAGCAAGTATACAAAATTATGGAATGCTGGTCCTGCCATGGGGCGAAAGGCCACGGGGATGGCCCCTCTGCCGGAGAGTTAGAAGACGATTGGGGACATAAAATTAAACCTTTTAATTTTGCCATAGGACGCTATAAATCCGGTGAAGGCCCCCGAGCCATTTATAAAGCCATTAATACCGGATTGGATGGAACTCCAATGCCCAGCTATCGCGAAGACTATCTTTATCCGCGGGATGCTTTTGATGATTTGTCCAATCTGGAAGAGGTTTATCCACAGAGTGAGATCGATGAATTACGTCAATATCTCGACACAATTCCAACTGAAGCCCAACTAGAAGAAATGTCAGAAGAAGAACAGGAATCTCTAGCTGAAAAACGTCGCTGGGCACTGGTTCATTATGTGCAAAGTCTTTCCCAAAAGGGGAGCCTCCTTCGCACCTTGTTTTTTGATAATACTGACGAAACCCAATAACCACAGGAGAAAAGGTGATGAAGAGAAATTATATCCTAATTGTCATTCTGCTACTAACTTCCCTCTCAATGCTGGTTTTCTACTCCTGTGCCGGGGATGGTAGCACACTTGATCCCCTGGGTAACCCTCTGGGCCCCCCAAAAATTTCGGTTACTCCTGGAGCTTTAAATGTTGAAGCCGATAGCGGACAGGTAACTTCCTTTGATCTGAAAATAAAAAACGTGGGTGGTTTTCCCTTACGGATTTCCAGCATTAAATCGCAACAAGATTGGTTAACTGTGGGACAGATGACCTTTCCAGTAGTATTAGAATCGGCTGATTCTGTGTTGGTACCGGTGACGATTGGAAAGCCTGATTTACCCACCAATACTTACACCGGCGCAATTGAAATTGCCTCCAATGATGCTGAAAATCCTAAGCTTCAGTTACCTGTAACGTTAAAGGTCAGCAAAGAAGTCCTATTATTCGCTCCCACGCTATCCAATATCCAATCATTTATCTTTACTCCGGTTTGTACGGAATGTCATTCCGGTGCCGGAGCACCCAGAGGATTGCAGCTCACTGAGGGGAATTCCTATGGACTTCTGGTAAATGTTCGCGCAGATGAAAAGCCGGAGTTCTTCAGAGTTGAGCCCTTTAACCCCGATGACAGTTATCTTATTAAAAAAGTTGAAGGGACTCCGGATATTTCTGGTGGTCGCATGCCGTTAAATCGACCTCCTCTCACAGCAGATCAAATTAAAGTAATACGACGCTGGATTGCTAATGGCGCACCGGATAATTAAACCATCGTGCTGCATAGCTCAGGAAACATGGAGGATAAATTATGAATAACAGGAAAAATTTGATAACCCTCCTGGTTGGAATCATGATCCTTGTCCTGGGAGGGCTGACTGCACGGGGAGAACCTTACCTGGCAGTACGAACCGGATTCAAATGCAGTCAATGCCATGTAAATAAAAGTGGTGGTGGAAAGAGAACTTCATTCGGGGTTATTTATACTCAAACCTATCTCCCCCGAGTGCAGGTGAAGAAAAAGAGTCAGAAAAGCTTTTTTAACGGCGCCGTCTCGGAGCATGTTTCTTTTGGAGGAAATTTACGTCTTTCCAATATCACCGTCTTTGGTGTTGACCGACCCCGAAGAGCCTATAAAAGAGATAATTTTTTTGATATACCGGAAGGGAATCTATATCTGGAGCTGGATGTGGTCAAAGATTTTCTAATGTTTTATATGGATGAAATTATGACTCCGGCTGGTGCTCAAAGTCGTGAAGCCTTTGGCATGATCCACAATCTTCCTTACAACGGTTATATCAAAGCGGGTCGTTTGCTATTGCCTTATGGATTACGATTGCTTGATGATGACTCTTTTATCCGCCAAAAAACCGGCTTTACTTATGACAATCAGGACTTAGCTGTGGAAGTAGGTATTGAACCCGGACCATTTTCCCTGATTGTTTCCGGAAGCAATGGTATTGGCGGTCCGGGGGATAATAATCTGGATAAACAATTTACCTCAGTCGGTTCCGTTGTTTTCAGGCATTTTCGAATTGGTGGTTCATTCGCCAGAAACCGTGTTCCGGACATTCTGCGTTACACATACGGAGGATTTGCTGCCGCCTACTTTGGTCGGTTCACTTTACTGGGTGAAATGGATATCATTGAAGAGCGGATTAAAGGCCAGGAAGAGGTCCGCCAGAAACAGGGTGATAAATTAGCTGCGTTTGGCGAAGTGGATATTCTCCTGACCCGTGGAATTAATCTAAAAATTGCCTATGACTACTTTGATCCCCATATGGAAATTGCAGAAGATCATCGTTACCGTCTGACCACTGGTGTTGAGGCATTTATCACCCAATTTTTTCAATTCAGAGCACTTTATATCTTTGCAGATAGCGTACCCCAAAAACCCAGAGAGCGCGAAGATAGCCTGATATTAGAATTTCATACATTTTTCTAATGAACATAAATCCAAAGGAGGACTTTATGAAACGGATGTTTCTACTCTTGGGCTTGTCAGCATTGATGTTGACATTATATCTGGCGTGTGAAGGGCCTGAAGGACCACCGGGAGAACAAGGTGCCAGTGCCCCATATATCATTCTGGAACCTTCCACACTGAAATTAATGGTTGGCGAAACCGCCACCCTGAACGCAACCACATCTGATCGTCAGGAAAATTATACCTGGGAATCTTCTGATGAAGCCGTTGTAACAGTCGATGCCAGCGGAGTGTTGACAGGGGTAAGCCCGGGACTGGCTGTAGTTACGGCAAGAGGTGTAGATAGCAAAGCATCAGCTTTCGCCACTGTAACAGTTACCGAAGCACTGGCCAGTGAAATCAGCTTCTCCCAGCACATTCTTCCCATGTTTACTACCAATAACTTCTGGTTCCCCGGCTCTGACAAATGTACATCCTGTCATTTCAGCAACAACGAAGATGAAGGATCCAAACATGCTATGGACCTTGGTAGTTATCAGGGGCACATGTTAGGTGCCGATCCCCCGGATCAAAGTACTCCTGGCCACCCTCTCTACGGTCAAACCCCGGGACAAACTGATTTTGACTGGGATAATTCTCTACTTCGGGCGCGATTACGCAACAACCGAATGCCTCAGCAACCCGGTTGGGAATTTCGTCGGGATGAAAGTAATCGCAATGGCCCGGACCTGGAACTGGTCAATGGACACTGGCAGGTGAAAAAACCTCATCAGTATACCAGTTGGGGAAATGAAGACAATGTTCCCAATGCCCTGGGTTTAATTCAGGCATGGGTGGAAGCATTAAAAGCCGGAGGGGATATTCAGGACTCTACTCTCTATTTCTCTTATATGGGTGCTGATAGCTTAACCTTCTTTGATGATGTGCAACAATTTTTCATCGAAGGAGATACCTGGTTCCCCAATTCTCAACCCTGCGTTGAGTGTCATTTTGCCAATAATGAATTTTCTTATCATGAAATGAATTTAGGGACATTCGCAGGCATCATCCTGGGAGC
>RFIL01000370.1 GCA_003695285.1 Calditrichota bacterium | reverse complement strand
GCGCCCCTGTTAGCAACGTTCTATGATACCATCTACGCTGAGTTTCGCAGTGATAACACCTATGAAGTCACTGCCATCGATCCCAACGGGGTGGCAACTCAATTCCAGGGGACCTATACGGCTACTCCCAGTGGCGTGGGGAATATCTTCTCCATCACCCTTCAACAGACTGCTCCCTATGCCGCCACTGTGGAGGGGATTTTCGAAATTAATCCGGCACCCTTAACCGGGATTAAAGAGGTTGAACAGCCTATCGAGGGGTATCGGTTGCTCCAGAATTATCCCAACCCCTTCAACCCCAGTACCAACATCGCATTTCGCCTGGCGAAGCGTTCTCAGGTCTCATTAAAAATATTCAATGCGCTGGGTGAAGAAGTGGCGACCCTGGTTGATGGTGTTTTACCCGCTGGAGAACATGAAGTAACGTTTCAAGCGAATGACTTGCCCAGTGGGATTTATTTTTATCGGTTAAAAGCCGGCAATTTCATCAGTGCCCGACAGATGGTATTGTCACGATAATTTTTGATCATCACCGGGGGGACCCTTCAACGGTCACCCCCGGTGATTTTTTATTTTCATCCAGTTTTATCTCCTATGGCTCGTCACAAAAGTGATGAAACTGGTTTCCTGTTGACGAACCGGGATTTAACAAAAACAAACCCCTAACCGGAGAGGCGTTTATGAATGGGTGGAACAAACATCTTTCCCCTCCATGTTCTTTTTTACCCATAATATTTTTCCTTTTCATGGGTGCAATGTTACTTAACATGGGGTTATCGGCTCAGGATTTCCGCCGTTTTGAAAAGAAGCCGGTCCCTAAACAACCCCCGAGAGAATTTCAATTCATTGCCTATTTTTACAATCAAATGGTGATGAATAATATTTTTGCCCAGAATGATTTTCTAAATGGGCAGACGGTAGGGCGATTATTCGGCAAAAATACCACCACCACAGCTCCCTTTGAGTCCTATTATTTCGAACAACGCATTTTACCTTTCTTTATTCTGCAACCTAAACTGATGGATGGGAGAGCTGTTCTCCGGGCATCCTTTGAAATTGATTGGACCTGGGGTGACCGAAATTACAGTGTTGGAGGTAATACCGGTTCCGCGTTTAATGCTGATCAGGTCAATATCCAGACTCAGAATGTGGAACTGGAATTAATCCCCTTTAAAGGAGTCGCTGTTCAATTAGGCCTCCAGCGCCTGTTTGATACGCCTTATAATCCTTACCGGACATTTTTTAGCACCATGACTAACACGGGTTATCGATTGGCCTTCTGGGGGAGTGATGCAGTAGGAATCTCCGCCAGATATGATCGGGATTTTCACCGCTCCAGAGTGGGCTATTACCAGCTTTATGAGAACAGTATCCAAAAGAAGGATGATGTGGTGTTATGGGAAGCCATCCATGAACGGGATTTGACCCCAACCTGGAGACAGGGAGTTTCCCTCTGGTGGGTTCAGGATCGCGCCAATGGAGTGGGTGGAGTATCCATTTTGGGGCAGGGGCTGAATAGCCTGTTAAATGATTACAACGGGACCTTCCGTTTTCCACTGGGAAATGGCCCTCAAAAACCTTATAAAGCGGATATCTACTGGCTGGGAACCTTCTGGCATCGGAATGCAGAATTTGATCTGGGGCGGTGGATGCTGAGCGGGTTTGTTATTACCAATCAGGGAAAAGTAAAAGTCATCCCGAAGAATGGCGGTGAAACTGAAACTACCGACATCTCCGGATGGGCAGGAAATCTTCGCGCCGGGTATCGTTACGGACAGACTGCGGAAGATATTATCACCCTGGACCTTCTTTATACCAGTGGGGATGAGGATACCCTCAGCGACCAGAAATACAGCGGGGTAATCACCGGAAATACCTGGGGTTCTCCGGGAGCGATATTTATCAGTCATGGCTCTTATTTGCTGATGCCCCATGGAAACGTGGTCAATCGGTATGTGGCAGCAGTTAACGACATCTCAAATCTTGGCCTGGGGTTAAGCTATGCTGCACTGGGAATTCATAAAGATATTATCCCCCATAAATTATCAGTCCGGGTGGGTGGTTCTCTTGGATTCAGTCAGGTAGCTCCTCCGAAAGGAGGAAAGGAAATCGGAAAAGAACTTAACTTTCGCCTCAGCTACCAACCACGGGTGTTTATGAATATTGAATTGCATGCCGCCTATCTGTGGTTGGGAGATTTTTTTCGCAGTTCCACTGTTAACGGAGTTCAGGAGCGTCCGGGAGATCCACCACTGGAAACCGAGAAACCCAATAATCCCTGGACTGTTTTTCTGGCTTTCAAATGGTTGATGTTCTAAAACCGTTAATCCAGTCAACCTTCTGGCAGATGAAATAGACCTAATTGGGAAAGTTTAAAGAAAGGAAACACGATGAACTTTAGGGTAATTTTCCTGTTGCTAACCATTCTATCCTTAACCTCCTGCCTGGCCCCTTATAAAAACATCAGAACGCAGGAATTTGATGAGCTACAATACCCCTTCCCGGTCAAATACCTTCAACTCGATGATACAACCCGTATTGCTTACGTGGATGAAGGTTCCGGGGAGAAAACTCTGGTCTTTGTTCATGGTCTGGGCAGTTACCTCCCGGCCTGGAAGAAAAATATTGCCGGACTTCGAAACCAATTTCGCTGCATTGCACTGGATTTACCCGGATATGGAAAATCCAGCAAAGGAGTATATCCCTTCAGTATGAGTTATTATGCTGAGGTGGTTCATCGCTTTCTACAAGAGCTAAATCTCACCAATGTGATCGTTGTGGGCCATTCTATGGGTGGTCAGATTGCTATGACACTGGCACTGCTTTACCCCGATGAGGTGGAAAAATTGGTTCTGATTGCTCCTGCCGGATTGGAACGCTTTTCCGAAGGCGAAAAAAAATGGTTCATGCAGGTGATGACGGTAGATGGTGTGCGATTAACACCCGTTCAACAAATCCGTAAAAACTTTTATCTGAATTTTTATAATTTTCCGGCGGATGCTGAATTCATGATTCGCGATCGGATTGCCTTACGGGGTGCCCGGGATTTTGAAAAATACTGTTATGCCGTGGTGAAATCCGTGGAAGGGATGTTAAAGGAACCAGTTTATGATTACCTGGAAGAGATTCAATCACCGACATTGATTATCTTTGGGGAGAATGACAATTTAATTCCCAACCCCTATCTTCACGGTGGGCGTAGCCGGGATATCGGGCGAATCGGGGATGAAAAAATTCCCAACAGTACCCTAAAGTTAATCCCAAACAGCGGACATTTTGTTCATTATGAAAGCGCCGAAGAAGTCAACCGGGTGATTGAGGAGTTTGTGGGGATGGAGTAATAAGTGGATATTCCACTTCTCCACCCAAAGCTATTACAGTTATGGAAGAAGGCTGGAAGGATTATCCAAAAAACCACTTTCTCCAGCCGGTCTTTCTCCTGATAATTTTTCGGATTCGGGGAAGGGCTTGTGTGGCTGCCCGAATCCCGGCATACATACACACTTCTGCTTTGGAAGTGTCAAAGGTAACGATTTTCT
>RFIL01000051.1 GCA_003695285.1 Calditrichota bacterium | reverse complement strand
TTGCTAACCTTACTGACCGGTGCAGAAGCCGCCCTGGTGGTCAATAATTGTGCTGCCGCTGTCTTTCTCACTCTGAACACCCTTTGTAAACGAAAAGAAGTCATTGTCTCCCGGGGCGAGCAGGTGGAAATCGGGGGCTCGTTTCGTATGCCGGAGGTGATGAAGAGCAGTGGAGCCAAAATGGTGGAGGTAGGCACCACAAACAAAACTCATCTTCGGGATTATGAAGCCGCTATTTCTCCTAAAACCGGCGCTATCCTCAAAGTGCACACCAGCAATTATCGCATCATGGGATTTACCGAGAGCGTGGAGATCCGGGATTTAGTTGAATTAGCCCATCAACACCAGTTACCGTTGATTTACGACATGGGGAGCGGTGTTCTGGAAGACCTCCAACAATGGGGCCATCCCCCTGAACCCCTGGTGGGGGAGATGCTGGAAAAAGGTGTTGATGTGGTCACCTTCAGTGGCGATAAAGTTTTGGGGGGACCCCAGGCAGGAATTATTCTGGGCAAAAAAAAGTTCCTCACTAAAATCAAAAAGAACCATCTCACACGCGCATTGAGATGCGACAAATTAATTTTCGCCGCCTTAGAGGCAACTCTCCGGCTTTACTTATCACCGGAAAATCTTCCCACTCAATTACCGGTTGCCAGAATGCTCACCACTACAAGCCAGGAATTATGGGATCGGGCTAAAAAAATTAAATCTGCACTCAACAACACCAGGCTGGAAGTAGCGGTGCTGGAATCTTTTTCCCAGATGGGAAGCGGAGCACTCCCTCTGGAGAAAATCCCTTCGGTGATCATTAAAATTTTTTCAAAAAAGACTTCAGCAAACAGGTTGGCCAAAAAGCTTCGGGAATTTTCCCCACCCATCATCGGATATGTTCAGGACGATGCGTTGTTGCTGAATCTTCGCACAGTACGAAAAGATGAAGACTCCATACTTATTGAGGCATTGAGGAGTATCGCTGAATGAGTAATGAAAGGTTAGATCCCCAACGACAATATGTTATCGGGACTGCCGGCCATATTGACCATGGGAAAACCGCTCTGGTCAAAGCTCTGACCGGAGTGGATACGGATCGCTTACCGGAAGAAAAAGCCCGGGGGATCACCATCAACCTGGGGTTTGCCCACCTGAGTGAAAATGTTACCATCATCGATGTTCCCGGCCATGAACGGCTGATTAAGAATATGGTTGCCGGGGTCAGTACTATTGACCTGGTTCTATTTGTCGTGGCAGCGGATGATGGGGTGATGCCCCAGACACGCGAACATCTTGATATTGTCAATCTGTTGCAGATTCACCATGGCATTTTTGTCATCACTAAAATTGATCTGGTAGATGAAGAATGGTTGCAACTGGTGGAGGACGAAATCCGCTCCCTTCTGGAGCACACCCCTTTAAAACAGTCTCCCATACTACGCACCTCCACTCTAACCGGAGAAGGGATTGAAGAAGTGCGCCAGACCCTGCTCTCCACCCTTCAACAAATTCCTCCCCGGCAGGACCTGGAGGTTTTTCGAATGCCCATTGATCGGGTCTTCTCTTCTCACGGATTCGGAACGGTGGTAACCGGGACGGTATTAAGCGGCAAGCTGAAGGTCGGGGATGCGGTTGAAATTCAACCGGCAGGCATCTCTACCCGGGTACGCGGATTACAAACCCACGAGCATGAGGTGGTGGAAGTAAAGGTGGGGTTTCGGGCGGCAGTGAACTTAGCCGGGGTGGAAGTTTCCGAAATTGAGCGGGGTATGGTGCTGGCTCAACCCAATCTCTATCAGCCCGTGCATCGGATGAATGTAAGCATGAGTCTTCTCCCCTCTTCTCCCATCCCTCTTAAAAATAATCAGCGGGTACGGGTTCATCTTCATACGGTAGAGACGTTCGCCAGAGTGATTATTCCCCACGCTCCTTTGATGAATCCCGGAGAAAGCGGGTATGTTCAATTCCGCCTGGAAGAGCCGGTACACGCCGCCTATCAGGATCGCTTCATCATCCGCCAGTATTCACCCCAGAGGACCATTGGCGGAGGAGTGGTGCTGCAGGTGAACCCCTCACCCTATCGGAAACGATTTTTTTCGGAAATCCGGAAGACGCTTCAACGGCTGGAAAGTGACAATCCCCAGGACAAAATTCTGGGAGCTTTTGATGTTCGAACCGCCAAACCTTTGAGTTTGTGGCAAATAAAAACCGCGACCAACATTGCGCTTCAGGAACTTCAGCAAAGCATCAAACAAATGGTAGCCGCCGGTGAATTACTGGCAGACAGTGTCAGTGGAAAAGCCGTATATTTTTCTCAGGAACAAATAGAGCACGTTCTGGAACGGATAGAAACCCACCTGACACTGTATCATCAACAATATCCGGGAAGAAGCGGTCTGGGAGAAGTAGAACTGGTGAGTCGCCTGGAAAAACTATTTCCTGGCGAAGCGATTCGAAAAGCTTTACAGGTTGGTGTCCAGAAGAAACGCCTGATTCTGGAGCGAAAAAATTATCGCCTTTCTACTTTCACCCCTGCGCTTTCAGGACGGGATTCAGAGGTATACACCCAACTGGAGGCGCTGTATCGGGAGGCACGGTTTGCTCCCCCTACCGTGAAAGAGGTTATGAGCCAATTGAATATTTCCCAGAAAAATTTTAAAGAGCTAATCAAGCTTCTGAGGGAAGACGGAAAACTGATATATGTTGATGAGAATCTGTATTATCATGCCTCGGCAATTGAAGAGATAAAAACCCTTCTGAAAGAACATTTTCAACAAAAGGAAGGGATTTCTGTCGCTGAATTTAAAGAGCTAACCGGAACCACTCGCAAACACTCCATCCCTCTTCTGGAATATCTGGATCGCAACGGATTTACCCGCAGGGAGGGTGACTTGCGAAAGGTGGGAGAAAATTTGCAGACTTCATAAATTATCCCAATTCCAGATGGCATAGCGAGTCGCCTGATCCAGCGGATGCCCGCATTCTTTCAATGTTAACAAAATACTTCCCCGATGATGA
>RFIL01000369.1 GCA_003695285.1 Calditrichota bacterium | reverse complement strand
TGTACGTAATCTCCGGGCGGAAACCACCGTTAACTGACCCAGTGCTGAACCAATGGCAGACCCGATGTGAATGATGGGACCTTCACGACCGGCGGATCCTCCTGAGCCGATGGTCACCGTGGCAGCAATTACTTTGGCGAGAATCACCCGGGGACGGATAATTCCCCCGCGGGTGGCCACAGCTTCCATCACCTCCGGAACACCGCTACCCTTAACTTCCTGTGCAATAAAATAGACCACCGGTCCAACGATTAACCCGCCAATGATCGGTAATAGAAATCGCTCCCACCAGGGAAGTTGAAAGACATGATCCAGAGAATAGGTCCAGGTCTGAAAAAAAAGACGATGAGCGATTTTAATCAAATATCGAAATCCAATGGCTCCAAATGCACCAAGGATACCGATGACAATGGCTGCCAGCACCATGAAAATGTTCTCACTCCGTCGAATACCCCCAAACCATTCCGGTAAGCGTCTGAAAAGGTATCGCCGCCAGCGCAGGAAAAGTATCCGTGATTTTTTAACCAGTTTCTTCCAGTCCATAGCTACGTAATCGGTTGTTAATAATGCCTGGTAAAGTTTGTTTTAGTTATATCCCCGATTATTTATACTGCCCTATTTTCTAGAATGTACAAATTCCCATGATAAAAGTGGAGATCGGTTTTTTTGTTGGGATTTTTTTTCGTAAGTTTAATATCGTAATTGAGAGGGAAGGCATGGTTACCTGTTCCAGATTTATGAACAAACAATACGTTTTACCCTGACTGGATGTGGTGAATGGGTACTGAGATGTAACAAAATTAAGAAGATCAAAAAGTATGAACAATTAAATTCAACGTTTAAAAGGTCGATCTTATAAATTAAAAAAAACTGAGATGAAACTCTTCCGATTACGCCCCTATAAACTCAAGTTGTTACTTTTGCGTTATATTGTCCAATTCCGTTCTACAGAAAATGTATTCATGATATCTATGGCCGTGGTCATCGGGTTGTTGGGCGGTTTCGGTGCCATCGGTATTCAATATCTCATCCGTCTGTTTGAACAGCTCTTCTGGGGTGCTACCGATTTCCCAATAGAACATATCCATTCCTTACCGTTGTATATTAAAATTGGTGTACCGGCATTTGGAGGATTAATCGTTGGAGCGATGGTGTACTATTTAGCCCGGGAAGCCAAAGGGCATGGGGTTCCGGAGGTGATGAAAGCCATTGCTCTGGAAAATGGGATTATTCGTCCCAGGGTAGCTATTGTAAAACTTCTGGCATCCTCTCTTTGTATTGGTTCCGGTGGTTCGGTAGGGCGGGAAGGTCCGGTGATTCAAATCGGGTCCTCGATTGGCTCCACGGTGGGGCAATTATTTCGAGTGAATTCGGAGCGGGTGAAAACTTTTGTTGCCTGTGGTGCTGCCGCGGGAATTGCCGCAGCTTTTAATGCACCGGTGGCCGGAGCCCTCTTTAGCCTGGAAATTATCCTGGGTGATTTTGCCGTTGCTCAATTCAGCCCGATTGTGGTCTCTTCAGTGGTGGCAACTGCCGTCTCCCGTACTTTCCTGGGCGATTATCCGGCTTTTATTGTTCCCTCTTATGAATTACACTCTCCGTATGAACTCTTTTTCTATGCGCTGTTGGGATTAGTGGCGGGCTTTGTTTCGTTGCTTTACATTAAAGTTTTATATGCGATTGAGGATTTCTTTGATAATCTCAAATTCCCGGAGGTGCTGAAACCCATGCTGGGTGGGATTATCATTGGTCTGATGGGAATGGTGGTACCTCAAATCTTTGGAGTCGGTTATCACTCTATCACGGCAGCGCTGCATGGAGAAATGCTCTGGAGTACCATGTTAATGCTGGTGTTTCTGAAAATATTTGCCACCTCGGTGAGTTTGGGTTCCGGAGGATCAGGAGGAGTGTTTGCCCCTTCTCTGTTCATCGGCACAATGGTGGGTGGATTCTTTGGAGTGTTGATCCACACCTTCTTCCCCTTCAGCGCTAAAGCCGGTGCATATGCATTGGTAGGAATGGGAGCTCTGGTAGCCGGAAGTACTCATGCCCCTATCACGGCAATTCTCATCATTTTTGAAATGACCAATGATTATAAAATTATCCTTCCCTTAATGATTAGCTGTGTGATCTCGGTGGTGCTTACCACCAAACTGCAAAGGGAATCCATTTATACCTTGAAGCTGATTCGGCAGGGCATTGATCTTTTCAAAGGGCGGGAGGTCAATATCCTCCGTTCTCTCCATGTTTCGGAAGTTATGCGTGATGATCCGGTCATCATACCTGCCAATACCTCTATCCCTGAATTAATCGAACTTTTTTTCAATTCACCCCATGCAGAGTTCTTCGTGGTGGATTCTCAAAATCACCTGATAGGAAGAGTCTGTCTGGATGATGTGCGGCGCATCCTGAAGGAAGAAGAATACCTTAGTGGGCTGGTGATCGCCCATGATTTGGCCAATCCCAGCGTGGCTCGAATTCATAAAGAGGATACCCTGGATCAGGTCATGAGAATTTTTGGGCGGTATGCGGTAGAGGAACTCCCGGTGGTGGAAAAAGCAAATCCGGACCGGATTATCGGAGTGGTGACCTATAAAGATGTCATTGAAGCTTACAATCGAGAATTGATTAAACGGGACCTGGTGCGAGAAACCGGCGCTTCGATCCAACTGGTTGAGAAGGCTCAGCGTATTACATTTATGGATGGGTATGCTCTGGAAGAAATTCCTGCATCCATGAGTTTTGCCGGAAAAACCTTGAAGGAACTAAATATTCGTTCCCGGTATGGGGTGAATGTGTTGATGATAAAACGCCGTCAAGAAGATGGAAAGGAAAAGCAACTTGTTCCCCTTCCCGATGAAAAAATTCAACCCGGAGATTGGTTTATTGTGATGGGTAAAGAGAAAGACCTCACCCGCTTTAAAAATGCGTAGTCCGGTATTTTCAGCATTTCCGAATTTAATGAGTAGAATGGGTGGGGGAATTTGCCAAACCTTCCTCACTGATGAGATAGGTTAAAATGCTCATGGCTGCCGCCCCCAACTCAAATTCCCGCGGATTGACCGCTTCATACACATCCTTTTCCGAATGATGAAAGTCAAAATAGCGCTGGCTGTCGGGAACATAGCCAATCAGCGCTGTGATTTTTTTTATCTGAGCAACATCCACCCCACTCCCACCGGGCCGCACCCACTCAATGCCGGCTTGTCGGAGGTAAGGTAACCATCCAGCAATTCGCTCGATGACCACAGAATCCGCTGTTACGGAAAATCCCCGGGGGGTAAAACAACCCCGGTCGGATTCAATCGCTGCAACGTGTTTTAATCCCAGACTATCAGCCATCTTAGCGTAGGCGAGGGCTCCGCGAATTCCATTTTCCTCGTTAATGTAAAAAATGCAGCGGATAGTGCGTCGGGGTTTGATGTTCAAGCGTTTGAAAATATCCAGTACCTCAAGTGCCTGTAAACATCCACCACCGTCGTCGTGGGCTCCCTGTCCTTTATCCCAGCTATCAAAATGGCCGGCAACGACCACATACTCTTCGGGATATTCACTCCCCAGCAGGTCTCCTATCACATTATAAGACCATACCTCACCCTGATTTTCACAACCCAACTGGATATTCACCGTCAGTTCCGGGTCTTCCTTTAGCAACTCGCTTAAGTAATCCGCATCCTGAATACCGATGGCAGCGGCTGGTATTTTGGGGACATCTTTAGCATATCGCATCCCTCCTACATGTGGCACATTATCTTCCGATGTGGTAACGGAGCGTACCAAAACTGCCACAGCACCCAGACGTGCAGCTTCGCTGGCCCCGTGCACCCGCTGATCAACTGTCATCCCATAACCCCGGAAGGTGGTGACCACATCTCGGGGAAAAGGGCGATTAAAGAAAACAATTTTCCCTTTGACCCGCTCACCCAGCGATTTCAATTCCTCAAAATTTTGTACCTCGATAACCGGTGCCGTAATTCCTTCGGGAGGGGTGCCAACGCTTCCTCCCAGAGCAGCGACCCGCAAAGGACGCCAGTTTACCCGGGTGGAAGAAACAATCGTAGCGGCTTCTACCTCCCCGCGTACCCACCTGGGCACCTTGACCGGTTGCAGGATGATTCGATCCAGTCCCATGCGTTCCATGGTGGATTTCGCCCAGTCAATAGCTTTCAATGAGGTAGGGGAGCCGCTCAGGCGGGGACCTAACTGGCAGAGTTCGCCGAGTAATTGGTATCCTCTTCTCTCCTGAAGAGCGGATTTAACTATCTCTTTACTTGTCTTCAGATACACCGGATTGGGCTGGGCTGTCAGAAGAGCACTATATAAACATATGCCTATCAGAGCTATAAACAGACATCGAAAACGAGTCATTGGGATTCTCCTGTCATTCTGGTGATAAGTTACTCAAAGTCCAGAGGAAGATCGTCATCTGGAGGTAAATCTTCTTCTTCACGGATAATCAAGAGGATGGCACTCTGGGGAGCAATAAAATATTTTTCTCCTTCATAATTGATTTCTACCGCCGCTTTACGGAGAAAGAGCACATAATCCCCTTCCCGGGCTTCCATGGGCATATACCGTAACTGTTGCCGATTCTCCTGTTGCCAGGGTTCTTCTCCGAGGGTGGAGGGATCCGCCAGGGGAATACCAGGACCGGTCTTCACAATGACACCCTGTAATACTTCATCTTTGTCCTTTACAGTTTGAGGTAGATACAAACCGACTTCGGTGCGGGGTTCGGATTCATCCTGCCGAATCAATACCCGATCTCCCAACACTATCATACGTTTCATTGAATTTCCTCACATAGCTTGTTGAAACAGGCTATCGTTTTCCCGGGGGCGTCCAATGGAACGGTATACACAATTTTCCTACCCCTGGGTAGATAGTAATTTAAATTTGATTATCCCGGAGGCCAGGTAAATTTTCGTCCACCTAAAATATGCACATGTAAATGAAAAACAGTCTGGTGGGCATTGGCACCATTGTTTACCACCAATCGAAAACCATCCTCTGTCAGTTGCAATTCTTCAGCAACCTTTTTGGCTGCATAGAAAATTTTTCCGATCAGCTCGTGCTCATGTTCATTAAAATCAGAGAATTTGGCAATATGTTGTTTGGGAATCACCAACACGTGAACGGGTGCCTGAGGGTTAACATCATGAAAGGCTAAAACATCATCGTCCTCATAAACCTTCCGGGCTGGAAGTGAGCCATCCACGATCTTACAGAAAATACAACTCATATTCACTCCTGTAGTCTTAAAGTAAAACGATTAAGAAACAAGGTTGCTATTCAACACCAACCACAGAGAAAAAAAGAGGATAAACATCGACGAAAGATTCCCCCATTCCCAAGAATTATCGCGGGATTTCAACGGTACTAAATATTTTGTGTTGACGGTCTCTATAAGAATCTGATATAATTCATCAAATCCTTTTCTCTGTGTTCAATAGTGAACATTTAGAAAACAAGTTTATCACTTTGTTTGTAGATTTGCAAAGAAAAATATGAATTTGAATTTGAACAGATATCATGTTGAGATAAATTATCCGGGTTTCCGTTCATAATTTGATTGAGGATAGAGAGGTTGAGCGTATAGTGAATCATTGGATAAAGTCAATTGGCGGCATTTTGGGGATAGCGATGATATGGGCGATCATCTGGGGTGCATCAGGTGTGCTGGTAGGTATCCTGTCCGAAGCATGGTTCAGTTATTCATTAGAAACCCATATTGATCCGTTGGGGGCTCTGGCCATCCCGGGCTTTCTGTCTGGAATTGCCTATATCGTCTTGCTCAGTTTGCTTAAGAAAAAGGGACGAAAAGTTGAATGCTCCTATCTAAAAATGGCCTTGATGGGAGCTGGATTGGGGTTCCTGTTGGGAATACTGGCCTTTGCTTTGGGCACTCCTTCTGAAAAATATCCGCTGAAACAGATCATGTTCATCATTATTGCTACTTCAACACTGCTTAGTTTCCTCTCTGCCCTTGGTTCCGCTGTGGTGGTGCGTTTTATCAGACGAGATAAGTTTCTAAATTCTTCCAGGAATTGAATGTAGGTGTATTGGAAGTCAAACTATAAGAGATGGAGAGGGTATCAGAGTAGTCACAACCCCAACCGGAGGAGTTCCTCTCTCTGGATCGGTCAATATCCTAACAGTTTCCATTTTGAATTTCCGCTCTTTTTTCTTCGGAGATTTAATTTCAGCAGAGAGGCGCTAACAATAGCGGCCGTTTCGGTTCGTAAAACCTGTTCCCCCAACTCTACGGGGATAAAATCGTGGGATTTTAACCGTTCTATTTCAGTGGAATGAAACCCTCCTTCCGGACCAATGACCGCCACCATATCTTCCAGAGGGGAGTTCGGGCGATAATCCGCGAGGGGAATTGATGTTGCCTCCTGGTGCGCCACCACTCGATTGGGAATTTTCTCCAGCGTTGGATGTAGCAACCATTCTAAAAGGGGCACCGGTGAGAGAAGTCGTGGTAGATAGGTCTGTTCGCTTTGTTTAATGGCGCTGATGGCAATTTTTTTAAGATGATCCTGTTTAAAACTCTTAACAGTGGTATAAGTACAGAAGAGGGGTTGAATGGTGCCTATTCCCAGTTCCGTGAGTTTCTCAACAGCCCAATCCAATCGATTGGGTCTTATGGTAGATAAGGCAATGGTGATGCGATGAGAGGGGGAGGGTGGCACTTGCTCCAGATGCTCGATACGACAGGTGATACCCTTTCCCTCAACGGAATCGATGATTGCTGTCGCCAGCCATCCTTCCCCATTGGTCAGGTGGATGGTTTCCCCTCTGGATTTACGGAATACTCGGCGTACATGATGACTTTCCTCCGGAGAGAGGGTAACGGATTGGGTTTGTGGGGATAATTTAGTGCTAAAAAAATATGGCATGAATTTGCGCCCTGGTTATACATCAAAATCTCGAGTCATAAAATTGAATATGCTCTTCCCATCTCACTGGAGAAGGAGTTAAAAGGTAACCCAACTATCGATAATCCATTCGCCTCTTCCCTGATCATTCCATGCCCTTTCAATGCGAATGAGATAGATGAAAGGTAAGTGGATGTGAATTCCCAGACCATATCCGGTGTTATGATTTTTCAGGTTGAGTTGAGGAGCGGAGTCCCAGGCAATACCGCTATCAATAAAGGCACCCAGGCTTATTCCGTATTTTAAATTGTGGAGAAAATGGCGGAAAAAATTATCGCTCTTAACGCTTAAATAACGAATGGGAAGAATGGACCACCGTAATTCCACACTATTTAGCATTAGATTTTTTGCAGTCATCCGGGTATCGAAATATCCCCGAATGCGGTTCATGTAGCCGATAAAAATGCGGTCGTAGATGGGCAATTCCCCTTTATTCAGTCGCGTGAGATTCCTTCCGCCAATGCTCAAGGTGGGGGTCAGTTTGAAATAAGCACGATTATCCAGGTCAAAACGCCAGAAACGGGGTTGATTTTTGGTAAAACCGCTTCGGGAAATAATCCATTCAAAATAATAGCCGCTTCTGGGATATTCGATGAGATCGCGATAATCCAACTTATAGGTGAGAGTAATTTTAGGAATTAAATCCGTTCCATTTCCGGAGACACTATATTGCTGAAATTCCGGGGGAAGAACAATCCTCCGTAAAGAAAAAGTGGTCATAATCGAACGATGGAGATCGAAGCGTTTCCCCAGGGTCACATTTCCATAAAGATGTCGTTCATCAAAATCAAAAAAACGATTGGCAACTAATTTGGTAAAGAGCCGAACACCAAGGATATACCGTTTTTTCTTTCCCACCCAGGGATTTTGATAGGTGAGGAAAAATGCGGGATTATATCCCAGCCAGCCACCAATGGAGAGCAGTTCATTCATTCCCCGAAAATTCAGATGAGTTAATTGAAATCCATAACTGATGCGATCCCATTCCTTGTCGTTTAAAAAGAATATCGGTACCGGATAGATGTACCACATTTCCGTCACTTCAACCATGAGATAATTGCGCTCTCCTGCCGGAATTAACTTTAACTCTACCCGATTGAATAGCAGCAAATTACTAATGCGATTCTGAATGACCTGCAAATCTTCCAATGTTAAACTGTCGGGAAAGGTAAATGGAATTTCCCGGAGGATCACTTCATCCTTCGTTTTTTCGTTACCCACGATAATGACGCTATCGATTTTCACTGGAAATTGAACAGACTGCTGTCCCTTTACCGGCAGACAGATTGCCAATACTGAGAGGAAAATTATGGTGATTACGAATTTCATATTTGAATACCTAAATTCACATCATTGGAATAGGGAGCCAGAGCCGAGGAAGGGGGGATTCCTCTACTATCAATTTCCGGAGTTGACAGATGTATTCCTCTTCCCTGGACATATCGTTTAATTTTTTTTTTTACCCTCCCGGGAGTAACACCCTTCAAAACTAACAATTCGATGCTCCGAAATAAGTTATTCGGTTCTCCCTGGAAAAGTTTGAAAATATCTTGAAATTATCTTCTCAATGCAAGTAATTCATGTTGTGGAGTCAAGAAAGTCTCGCTGGGGGCTATTTTTTTGAGAAAACCATAAATTTGAGGAGATTATCGTGATGAAGGTGGATGACTTTCGGAAATATGCCCATGAACTGGTAGACTGGATGGCGGATTATTTGGAAGGGATTGAGAATTACCCGGTAAAATCCCCGGTAAAGCCAGGGGAGATTTTAAGCCAACTACCGGAATCGGCACCTGAGAAGGGGGAACCTTTTGAAAAGATTTTTAATGATTTTCAAAAGCTGATTCTTCCCGGTATCACGCACTGGCAACACCCTTGTTTTTTTGCCTATTTTCCGGCTAATAGTAGTCCTCCTTCCGTTTTAGGGGAGATGTTAATGGCTACCCTGGGTGCCCAGTGTATGATCTGGGAAACCTCTCCGGCTGCCACGGAATTAGAGGAACGGGTCATGCAATGGTTAGCCCGGATGATTGGATTACCACGGGAGTTTTCC
>RFIL01000368.1 GCA_003695285.1 Calditrichota bacterium | reverse complement strand
TTGACTCTTTGCGCCTTTTGCGTCTTCATTGTGTACTTTGCGGTTTTGATTAAAAAAGAAGTTAACTGTAAAATTGCTACGTACTATGTCGACTACCCAGCATTTTACATTTTAACTCCACTACTCCTCATTTGGCGTTTTATAAGACCACCATTGAAGAAAAGTAACAACGTTTATTGGAATTCTCATTGATTTAGAATTATATTTTATCAAAAGGAAAAATTGAAAGAGGTTTCTCATGAAATTAGAAATAGAATATCCGGATTCTTTAAAAGATGTATTACAAATGACAAAGGAAGAAATGGAAAAAGAATTGCGGATGGCATTAGCAGTTAAACTTTTTGAGATGAAACGGTTGTCTTCAGGTTTAGCAGCCAGGCTTGCCGGAATCGATCGGGTTACTTTTTTGCTCAACCTGAGTCGCTATGGTGTTTCGATGATAGATGAAGAAGAGGATGAATTACTTAGAGATATCCAAAATGCCTGAGAAAAAAGAAATCGTCATCAATACCGGTCCTCTTTTAAGTTTAATCGCAGCAACCGGAAATTTGTTAATTTTACGGGAACTGAATTATGAGGTTTGGGTTCCTTATGAAGTTGTTCAGGAGATGGAAATGGGTGGACAATCGGGCTTTGGTTTATCCCAATTCCATGCCGCGACTTGGTTAAAAAAAACTTCTTCTTCTACCCCAATTTCCCCTTTCTTAGCTAATGTTTTAGATAGAGGTGAAGCTTCAGTTATACAGCTTGCCTTGGATAAGCATATACCTACGGTATGCATAGACGAAACCGTGGGCAGACGAATTGCTCGATTATCCAATTTGCAGGTCACCGGTTCAATTGGAATTTTGGTACGAGCAAAAAAAGAGGGTATATTACCTTCTTTAAAAGAAGCATTAAAAAAGTTGGAAGACCATGGTATTTGGGTGAGTGCTACTGTGATAACTGCAGCTTTGCGTGAGGCCGGCGAAGAGCTGTAAGGAAAGGTCTTCATTGTTACGATACATTGAAATCAAATTTAAATGACGGCTCAATATATTTTGAATCAAATGCCGATTTCTGACTTATTTCCCCCGATTAATATGGGTTAATTAAACGAATTCCATTCTATGCCTGCCCCATCTGCCTGGATATTGTGGCGGAAGTGGTAAACACCACCATTGAGGATAAAGATGCCGAGGATACATTGTTAATCTTCATCCCCAATGGTAGTGTCCTTTGTGGAGTAGAAAACAACGCCGCCAAATTTGACACCATAGACTACGACCACCGCAACCTGCCAGTGCGTTTAGTTAACCGCCACGGTCGCAAAGGATACACCACGAACGCAGCGTGATAATATTTTTCGATTGACTCTTTGCGTCCTTTGCGCCTTCGTTGCGTGCTTTGCGGTTATTTTTTGAACCGCCACGAACGCCAAGGATATGCCACGAACGCAACGTTAAATTTTTTATGGAATCTTTGCGCTCTTTGCGTTTTCGTTGCGTGCTTTGCGGTTATTTTTTTGAACCGCCACGAGCGCGAAGGATGCGCCACGAACGCAACGTTGGATTTCTTTTTTTCCGGATTCTTTATCTTCTCACTTAACCTTTTTTTTTCGCCTGATTGATGATTATACTTCTCTCTGGAACAACTTATTTTCCGTATTGCCTTCATTGGTTTAAATAACTAATTTCGCACAGGTTCTTGATACGAAGACTTAACATCAAACGAGGAGGAAGAATGAATACACAAGACTATATCAACCTGGAAAATCAATATGGAGCAAACAACTATCATCCTCTGGATGTGGTCATTCAGAAAGGAGACGGCATCTGGGTATGGGATGTTGAAGGAAGAAAATACCTGGATTTTCTTAGTGCCTATTCCGCAGTGAATCAGGGGCATTGTCACCCTCGTATCCTTGAGGCAATGGTGGAACAGGCCAAACGAATAACCCTGACCTCCCGTGCCTTCCGCAATGATAAACTGGGTTTGATGTATAAAAAATTGTCTGAGATCTCCGGGTTGCCCAAAGTATTACCCATGAACTCCGGTGCCGAAGCTGTGGAAACTGCCATTAAAGCCATCCGGAAATGGGCCTACACCGTAAAAGGGATTCCTAAAGATCAAGCCGAGATCATCGTCTGCGAAAACAATTTTGCCGGACGCACCATTACCATCATTAGTTTCTCCACCGAGCAACAATATAAAGAGGGTTTTGGGCCGCTTACACCGGGATTTAAAATCATCCCTTATGGTGATATCGATGCCCTGAAGAATGCGATCACCCCCAATACGGCCGCGTTTCTGGTAGAACCGATACAGGGAGAAGGAGGCATCATTGTACCTCCGGAAGGGTATTTGAAGGCCGCGGAAGAGGTCTGCCGGGAAAACAATGTCTTGTTGGTGCTGGATGAGATTCAAACCGGTTTAGCCCGTACCGGAAAAATGTTCGCCTTTATGCATGAAGGAGTTCAGCCGGATGGGATAACGGTTGGAAAAGCATTATCCGGAGGATTTTATCCCATTTCAGCTTTTCTGGCGAAAGAGGAGGTAATGGATGTGTTTAAACCCGGTGATCACGGCAGTACCTTTGGTGGAAATCCACTGGCTGCAGCTATTGCGGTGGCAGCCCTGGATGTGTTGGTTGAAGAAAACCTGGCGGAGCGAGCTCGTGAACTGGGTGATTATTTTATGAACAAACTGAGAACGATAGAAAGCAAACATGTGAAAGAAGTTCGCGGTAAGGGGCTTTTGATTGGAGTGGAGTTGTATCCGGAAGCGGGTGGTGCCCGGCGTTTCTGCGAAGCCCTGAAAGATGAAGGGATGCTTTGTAAAGAAACCCATGAACATGTCATTCGATTTGCGCCACCGCTGGTCATCTCTCAGAATGACATTGACTGGGCTTTTGAGCGCATTCAGAAGGTGCTCACAACTCTGTAATAGAAAAGTAATCTCATGAACGCCTGGAGGAAAGGGCGTGGGACACTTAACCGTGGAGGTACTGGGATGAAGATATTAATCTCTGATAAGTCATCGCCAAAATGTGCTGAACTTTTACGAGGTGCAGGACATGAAGTGGATGAAATTATCGGTCTGTCACCTCAGGAATTAAAAGAAATCATCAATAAGTATGATGGATTGATTGTCAGGAGTGCCACAAAAGTCACGGCGGATATTATTGAAGCGGCGACCAAGTTAAAAGTAATCGGTCGCGCCGGTACCGGTGTGGATAATATCGATGTAAAAGCCGCTACCGCCCATGATATCGTGGTGATGAATACTCCCGGTGGAAACAGCAATGCGGTAGCTGAGTTGGTGTTGGCGCACATGTTCGCTTTAGCACGAGACTTTTATAATGCGGTCAGTTCTCTGAAGGAGGAACGCTGGGAAAAGAAGAAGTTTAAAGGATTTGAACTTTCCGGAAAACAATTGGGGTTACTAGGGTATGGTCGTGTCAGTCGGCTGGTGGCGGAAAAAGCCATGGCCCTTGGGATGCATGTCAAATGTTTCGATCCCAAAATTCGAAAAAACCTGGTTGATGAGAATGGAGTTCAACTGACATTCTCCCTGGAGGAGGTTCTATCAACCTCCGATTTTCTTTCTGTTCATCTTACCAAACGGGAAGAAACGGTCAACTTTATCGCCAAACCCCAATTTCAGCTAATGAAGGAAGGCGTTTTCTTTGTGAACTGCTCACGGGGTGGTATTGTGAATGAAACGGATTTACTCTGGGCGCTTGAGAATGACATTGTGCGCGCGGCGGCTCTCGATATATATGAAAAGGAACCCCCGGAAGATTTTACCCTGATTCATCACTCCAGAGTTATTTGTACACCCCACATTGGGGCTTCCACTCATGAAGCACAGGAAAAAGTGGCTGTGATGATTGCCCAGCAGTTCATTGATATGTTCGAAGGGAAAGAAATTCGGAATGCTGTAAATAGATAACTTTGTTTCCGGGAAGTGAGCACATGCTTCCCGGAATTCGATCCAGGCTCGGAATTGAACGTATAAAACAATGGAGTGAGTCGCATAATAAACCATTTCAGGAGTTGTTAAAATGCTAACAGATAAAGATTTTAAAGTAAAAGTAGGATTAGCGGAGATGTTAAAAGGCGGGGTGATTATGGACGTGACCAACGCCGAGCAGGCGAAAATAGCAGAAGATGCCGGAGCCGTGGCGGTGATGGCTCTGGAGCGAATCCCCGCTGATATCCGCAAGGAAGGTGGAGTTGCCCGCATGAGTGATCCCCTTTTGATTAAGGAGATTCAAAATGCGGTCTCCATCCCGGTGATGGCCAAGTGTCGAATTGGCCATTTTGCCGAAGCCCAGGTGCTGGAGGCGCTGGGGGTGGATTTTATTGATGAAAGCGAAGTGTTAACCCCGGCGGATGAGGAATACCACATTGACAAACATAAGTTCAAAGTGCCTTTTGTGTGTGGTTGCCGAGATATAGGAGAGGCCCTCCGACGGATCGCTGAAGGCGCCGCGCTCCTGCGAACCAAGGGTGAAGCCGGTAGTGGAAATATTGTGGAAGCGGTTCGGCATATGAGAATGGTACAAAGAGAGATCAAGCATATTACCCAGCTGGGTGATGAAGAATTGGTGACCTACGCCAAAAACATCGGTGCACCGGTGGAATTGGTGCGATATGTGAAAGAGCACGGAAAATTACCGGTGCCCAACTTTGCTGCCGGTGGAGTGGCCACCCCAGCGGATGCTTCTCTGATGATGCAGTTGGGTGCTGAATCCATCTTTGTCGGAAGTGGAATTTTTAAATCCGAGGATCCTGCTGCCAGAGCTCGTGCTATT
>RFIL01000367.1 GCA_003695285.1 Calditrichota bacterium | reverse complement strand
TGAACGAGGGCTCTTGATGCAGAATGCTCCCCACCTGGTACACAATCTCGCGTTTGTGGTGCCCAGTTATGAGTGGTGGAATGGCCCATTTTACGGAGTAGGTTTGAAAGTGTACGATTTATTAGCGGGTAAGCTGGGCCTGGGACCTTCCCGTTTACTGTCCAGGGAAGAGACCTTGAAACGCATTCCCACACTTGAGCCTGAGGGATTACGGGGAGGGGTCATCTATTATGACGGCCAATTTGAAGATGCACGCCTGGCGATCAATTTAGCACAAACAGCGGAGGACTATGGTGCCACGGTTCTTAATTACATGAGAGTGGTGGAATTGAAGAAAACGGCCGACGTTATCTCCGGCGTCACAGCAATCGATTTGGAAAGTGGTCAAAGTATTGAGTTTAATGGTAGAGTGGTCATCAATGCCACCGGGGTGTTTTCGGACCGGATACGAGAAATGGATGAGCCCGGTTGTCAGCCAATCATCACTCCCAGTCAAGGGGTACACCTGGTTTTACCCAAAGAATTTTTAAAAAGTGATGCCGCGATAATGGTTCCTCACACCGCAGATGGGCGGGTTTTATTTGCGGTGCCCTGGCATGAGCGGGTAGTGGTTGGAACTACAGATACCCCGGTAGAAAAACCGGTCCTGGAGCCCTGTGCGTTACAGGAAGAGATCGATTTTATTTTAACCCATGCTGCTCGCTATTTAACCCATGATCCGGATTATGGAGATATCCTCAGTGTTTTTGCAGGATTACGACCATTAGTCAATCTTCAAGGAGGAGAAGATACCGCGGAAATTTCCAGAGATCATCATGTGATGGTCTCTAAAGCCGGATTGGTAACCATAGCTGGTGGAAAATGGACAACATATCGAAAAATGGCGGAGGATACCATTCAACAGGCAGCACTGGTAGCGGGTTTACCGGAGAGACCATCCATAACCCGAAATTTGCGGATTCATGGTTGGTTGAAAGCTGTTGACCGGGATAATCACCTCCATATCTATGGTTCGGATCGCATTTACATTGAAGATATGATAAAAAAACATCCCGAGCTGGGGAAAAAATTACATCCTGAACTACCATATATAAAAGGTGAGGTGGTTTGGGCAGTACGACAGGAGATGGCCCGGTCTGTAGAAGATGTCTTAGCCCGCCGCACAAGAGCATTACTGCTAAATGCTGAGTTAAGTATGAAAATAGCTCCGGAAGTTGCTGAAATGATGGCCAGAGAATTGAAGGTGAGACGGAAGAAACGCTGGATAAAGGAACAACTGAAGCTGTATATGGATGTAGCGAAGCGGTACTTACCTCAAAGGACTGACTGATATCTAATACACTGGCATATCGGGGTCGATTTGAGTGGCCCAGGCATGGATCCCACCGGAAAGATTTTTAACGCGGGTGAATCCCATCTCTCTTAAAAAATTGACGGCACGGCGACTTCTGATGCCTACATGACAATACACAACAATATCCTCTGCAGTATGTAATTGATGAATCATTGCAGGGAGCTCATTTAGCGGTATCAATGTTGCGCCCGGAATTCGACAAATTTCAAACTCCACCGGTTCTCTGACATCGATTATAGTAGGTTGTTTTCCGGAATCTATTAATTGCCTAAGTTCGTGAACGGTCATTTCATCCTCATGTTGTTCATTGTCAGTTTGAGGTACCCCACAAAACTCCTCATAGTCTATGAATTCATTGATTGTTGGGGTTTCCCCACAAAGTGGGCATCCAGGATTGGGAGGTATTGCGATTTCATGAAACTTCATACTCAAAGCATCCACCATCAACAGACGTCCATACAAGGGGTCGCCAATTTCTAAAAGGATTTTTATCGCCTCAATAGCCTGTAAGGTGCCAATAATTCCAGGTAGCACTCCTAATACACCTCCTTCGGCACAACTTGGGACCAATTCCGGTGGGGGTGGTTCAGGATAAACACATCGATAGCATGGGCCTCTGGAAACATCAAAGACGGTTACCTGTCCAGAAAAGCGATAAATACTTCCATAGATAAAAGGTTTCCCCATGAAAACGCTTGCATCATTGATTAGATAGCGGGTGGGGAAATTGTCAGTACCATCAATTATGATATCATACTCCTGAAAAATGTTTTTCACATTACTGGATGTCAGTTTTCCCTGGTGCAGATTAAGCTGGATGTGGGAATTGATTTCCTGCAATCGTTCCCTGGCGGATTCTAATTTACTTTGGCCCACCCGCGATTCTGAATGCAGGATTTGCCGTTGGAGGTTGGAGATGTCAACTGTATCGAAGTCAACCAATCCCAGAGTGCCCACTCCTGCTGCCGCGAGATACATTGCCACCGGAGAGCCCAATCCACCAGCACCGACAATGAGAACCCGGGAACTCTTTAATCGCTCCTGACCGCTCATCCCTACTTCTGGCAAAATTAAATGGCGGCTATATCTCAAAATTTCATCTCGAGTGAGAATGGAATTGGTGTTCATTCTGATTGCTTCTCCTCATCCGTGGATTATTATTCTATACCTTAGAAACATGGGAAAATCATCTCCTAAAAACAAGAGGAAAAATGGTTTTGCTTTTACCATTATTCGTGTATTTTATATTGGTTTACTAGCAAGTTCATAAATTTGCCCGGGGAGTGATTCAATGGATTTTCTACAGACATTATGTAAACTGGAAGGGAAAAAAATTATCCTTGCCAGCCAGTCACCTCGTCGTATTGAATTGTTGCGAAAAATAGGACTCAAGTTTACCACCTATACTGTAGATGGTGAAGAAAAATTGAGCAGTTATTTATCTCCCACTGACTTTGCCCGTCAGATAGCCGCTCAAAAAGCTGAAGAAGCCATCCGAAAAGTGAAGGGCGATTTAATCATTACTGCGGACACGATTGTGGTGAAAGGTGAGCACATTTTTGGTAAACCGGAAAACGATGAAGATGCCCGACAGATGTTGCTTGCTCTTAGTGATGACGTTCATGAGGTGATCACCGCTTTTTGTCTTATAACCCCACGACAAACCATCATTGAGCACGAGAGTACCCGGGTCACTTTTTACCCTCTTACCGATGAAGAAATTGATGCCTATATCGCTTCCGGAGAACCATTTGATAAAGCAGGTGCGTATGCCATCCAGGGATATGCCGGCGTCTTTGTAAAAGCCATCGAGGGATGTTATTTTAACGTGATGGGTTTCCCTCTGGGTAAATTTTACCAGCGGCTGAAAGATGTACAATGGTAACCGATTGAATGGGTCCCGGCAATGCTGGATAATCAGCGAAAGAAGATGGCAATCAATCCAATAATCATATCCGCTTTTAATAACGTGCTGAGTTTTCCCATCTGATCTGAAGAGGGTTCTCTAACTAACTTGACCAACACATAACCTAATACCGGATAAATACCAAAGAGGACAATACTCATATACACCGGTCCGTACCAGCCTTTCCAGTAGGGTAGGAGTGTGAGTAATATTAACAATAAGAAATTGAGCCACACCAGAAAAATAGCCGCCGAGATGCCGTAGCGAATGGGAAAGGTAATCGCATGGTGTTGTCGATCCCCTTTCATATCCTCAATATCTTTGATGATTTCCCTGCCAAAGTGAAAAAAGAAAGCAAACAGAGCGGGGATAAGAGCTTCTAATGGTTTTCTCACGGAAAACCCTCCATAGATAAACGCGGCTGCTGTGCTTAAGCTCACGGCAAGGTTGCCCCAGATAACGGTTTTCTTCAGATGGGCTGAATACCATATTAATAGCGCAGAAAAGGTTAATGCCAGAAGAAGCATTGGAACAGAGATAAAAATGGAAAGTCCAATTCCAAATCCGAATTCCACAATAGCAGCTGTCAGAGCGGAATGAGGAGAAATTTTACCCGCAGGTAAGGGGCGCTCCGGTTTGTTGATTCGATCAATTTCGATGTCAAAATAGTCATTCAGGGTATTGGCTCCTCCGGCGATTAAGGCAGCAGAAAGACAGGCCAGAAGAACATCGGAGGTCACTGAAAAACCTCCGGATATAATTGCAGCGACCCAGACTGAGAGGAATGTAATGAGTGCATTGACCGGGCGTGTTAACTGAATGACAGCGTAAATCGAATTTTTATCTTTTGAATACTGCTGAGTCATTGAATGAATACCTTTTCAGTCAGTGATAATCCTCTCAACTGGTTGATGAATGTTTATTTTAAGCTCTCCTGCCAGAGGTGAGCATATTTATGCCCGCTTCCGGTGATGAATAACACCACTTTTTCTTCCTTATCGATCCAGTTCTTCTGTAATAGCTTTTGGTAGGCTGCCAGGGTGGCTCCACCTTCGGGGCTGGCAAAAATTCCCTGAGTACTTCCAAGCAGTTGGCAGGCTTTTAACATTTCAGTATCGGATACGGCAATGGCTGTTCCCCCACTTTCCCTGAGCACTCCAAGCATCAGAAAATCTCCCACCGCTCCTGGCACCCGAAGTCCATCGGCGATGGTATGAGCATTATCCCATACCTCGGCATGTTCTTTCCCTTCATGAAATGCCTTTACAATGGGCGCACAACCCTCGGATTGTACACTGACCATTCGCGGCCGATGACCTTCGGGGATCCATCCCAGTGCTTCCATTTCCTGGAAGGCTTTCCACATCCCAATCAACCCGGTCCCACCACCGGTGGGATAAATAATGACATCGGGTAATTGCCATCCCATTTGTTCGGCAAGCTCATATCCCATGGTTTTTTTCCCTTCCAAACGATAGGGCTCCTTGAGGGTAGAAACGTCAAAATGACCTTCCTCCTGGCATCTACGAGCGGCAATTTTTCCACAATCTGTGATCAGCCCTTCCACCAGAGTGACCGTTGCCCCCAGAGCTCTACATTCTGCGATAAAAGGATGAGGAACATCCGCCGGCATATACACAAAGGCAGATAATCCTGACAATGCTGCATATGCACTCATTGCACCTGCTGCATTCCCGGCGGAAGGAATGGAAAGCGTCTTTGCTCCCAGCTCTTTAGCCCGGGAGACTGCCATCGCCAGCCCCCTGGCTTTAAACGAATTGGTGGGATTCAAACCCTCATCTTTAAGATAAAGGTTTGGAGCTCCCAACAACGCTCCCAATTGTCGCGCATGATGAAGAGGGGTACCACCTTCTCCCAGAGTTAATAAGTGTTGGTCATCCTTCAGGGGTAATACCTCTCTATACCGCCACATGTTCATGGGACGATGCCTCAACATTTCCTTATTTATATCCTGCCTGATACGTGTCAGGTTGTATCTCACCAGCAATGGCCTGGAACATTCCGGGCACAAATTCCACAATTGTTCAGAGGGAAATCTTCGTTGACATCCTGAACATTCGAGGTGCGTAACGTAGGTCATTGAATTGTTACTCCTTACTGCTTAACATGGTGTTTACTGGAATTCCAAATATAACAAAATGAAGAATCTCAACAGACTTTTGGGATAATAATATGAAAGTTAGACCACTATTTGCTTAAGAAAGTTGATTCAAAGAGAAAAAATGTAGTGTTTTTTCTCATTATTCCCAAAAAATTATTTTGCCTTTTGGTTTTTTATATGTAACATTTTGTTTTTGTATACCTGAGCCTTTGAATAGTAATATGAGTGTTGCCAGGAGAATTTTTCTAACGGTTTCATGCTTTCCCTCTCCAGGTATTCAATTGTGCATAAATAATTAGCTCTCAGGTGTCATGATTTTTATCTGCCTTATAAAAACCTTCAGGTGATTATGAATGATAACATATGGGGCCGAACTCCTATTTCCATTAGAGAACTCCCCGAAAAGATACACATGAATGCTTCCATCTTCCCTGTCAATCAGGTTGGAAACATCAGAAACCGGATTATGAGAATTCGGTGTGAATTTGAAAAGAGTACTTCTCAACCTTCTTTGGAATTCTTACCAATCTTTTTTAATCAAATTTTTCACCAGGATATTCTGTCCCATTAATGAGGTAGGAGAGAAGAGTTATGGCAACAAAATTAACGGCTACGGTTTCTTCCATCGTTATATTTATCATCAGTTTTGGTCTATCTATCTTTCTATATTCGAAGACCCCGGATGCCTTTCCCTGGATTGCTCCCTGGGTAATTCAGCTAGTACGAGCCAGTGCCATGTTAATCGCTCTATTTTTGCTATTTGAACGTCTGTTTAAGATGGAGCTGCATACTAAAATTATACTCGGGATGTTGTTAGGAGCGGCTGCGGGGATATTATTCAAAAATAATATCATGGAATTGAAGCCGGTAGGAACCGCCTTTATTCGGCTCATCCAGATGATTGTGGTACCACTAGTTTTTGCCTCTTTGCTGGCAGGAACAGCCAGTCTGGGAGATATCGGCAAAATGAAGCGGATTGGTACCAAAACTTTGCTTTACTACCTTGCTTCTACAGCATTTGCTATTACGGTTGGTTTGGTTTTGGCCAACATTTTTCATCCCGGGAGTGGGATGTCTCCGGAAGTACAGGCAAAATTGATGGAAAATTATCAGGGAGTTGCCGGACAGAAACTCTCAGCCGCTCAACAAACGGAGACCTCTCCTGTTCAAACTTTTTTAAACATCATCCCCCAAAACCCTTTTGAAGCTCTGACCGGGGCATCGATGCTTCAGATTATTTTCTTCTCAATTGTCACCGGAATCGCCCTCACCTTGATTCCAAAGGAAAAAGCTCAACCGGTTATCGCATTTTTTGACGGGTTGTTTGAAGCGATGATAAAAATTGTCGTCCAGGTGATCAAAATTGCACCGTATGGGGTTTTTGCCCTGATTGCTGATGCGGTTGGAAACTTCGGTTTAGAAATCCTTGCTTCGTTACTTAAGTATACGCTGGTTACTACCGCCGGTCTGCTGCTGGTCATTTTTCTTTACCCTTTTGTTCAGAGTATTTTCTCTGGGTTGAACCCGGGT
>RFIL01000366.1 GCA_003695285.1 Calditrichota bacterium | reverse complement strand
CCAGGAAGGGGTGGCAATGGCCCGCGACCTGGCCCGCCAGCTGAAAACATTGACCCAGGGTATCTACCTGATGCCGGCCTTCAGCCGGTACGACCTGGCGGCTGAGGTGATTGAGAGTTTGCGGGAGTAGGGGATGTTTTGTTATGGACTGGAAATACTTTTCGGACTACAAGAAGGATGCTCATAGTTGGATAACATTGTCATCAGGAGAATTCTATCCTGACATCCTCGATGATGCTGTTGCCCTCTATACTCCTGTATTGGAACTTTTTAAGAAGATTTTGCTAACGTCTGCTTCATCTGCAGAGTTGTTTTTGAACATTTCTGATGTTAAACAGTCGTGGATGCGTATTCAACTTTGCAGGGTATTTAGGAAGTATGTAAGCCCGTCCACACCAGTGGAAATGTTAAAAAAGAAAACCCAGGCTCAAAATATAATAGACCGGTTTGGGAATAAGTTCCGTCCTATACAAGAAGTTCATTCTGCTTTTATGAGTCGTCCTTTACCGGACGAGGCGTTATGTGCAGTTTTGTGGGAATATCACAGTCGTGGGCAGAAAGGATATGACTTGACGGAAAAGTTTTTCAAAATGTTTCACTCCCGTTTTCCAAATTTGTATATTGAGGGGCCCGAGCGAGCCGGCAAAGATATTCGGCTAGGAAAAGTTTTTCCGGATTATCCAAATCCTGGACGACCGGTTGATTTTATCATTCGGGATGAAGATGGTTCAACAGTCTTGGCTGTTGGTTTGGCACGATATGATTCTGACCGCGGTGGTGCACAAGAAGACGACCGTACAGGGGGGTATAAGAATTGCGCCAACGAAATTCTGTCTTACGCAAAAAATCAGAATTTGAATATCAAGGTTCTGTTCCTGAATGATGGGCCGGGTTTATTATTGGGGTCAATGTGGGATGATTATTCTGCATTGGAAAAGAGTTGGCCGATGAAAATTATGGTGCTGACCCTGCGGATGATTTCGGATAGACTAACACTTGAATGGTTGCGTTCGTGAGAGGTGCTTATGGCAACTTCTGTACCAAAGTCAAAATGGAAAGGGATGGAAATAGATAGCCTCAATACAGGCAGTGGCTCTATTGGTTCTATTACCATTAGTTACGTAGGAAAAAGACCGGAAAGTACAATCTTAGCAACACCTCCGGGAGAATATGTAAAAATTTATTCGGAGGGGAAAAAGGATAATCGTCTGTACTTTGGAGAAAATTTGAAAGTGCTGTCCGCTTTATTGAACGATCCTGCTGTAGCTGGAAAGGTAACACTTATATATATTGATCCTCCTTTTGCCACTGGTGGAGTATTTAAATCTCGAAAACAAGAGGATGCCTATGCTGACTTACTGCAGGGAGCTGAGTATATAGAATTTATGAGACAAAGACTGATTTTATTACGTGAGCTACTATCTGAGATGGGTTCTATTTATGTACATTTGGATACGAACATGGTTTTTGCCGTCAAATTGATAATGGATGAGATCTTTGGTGAAAATAATTTTCGAAATTTGATAACGCGGAAAAAATGTAATCCCAAAAATTATACCCGTAAGACTTATGGTAACATCTCTGATTATATTCTCTTTTACACAAAATCTGATACTTATATCTGGAATCGAGCTTTTGAGCCGTGGTCGGAGGAAGATGCCAGGCGAGAATATCCATATATCGATGAAAAGACGGGGCGACGGTATAAAAAGGTGCCCATTCATGCGCCGGGAACCCGTGATGGAGAAACGGGACAGCCATGGCGAGGTATGATGCCGCCCCCAGGAAAACATTGGCAATATACCCCAAGAAAACTCGATGAAATGGACAAGCGCGGTGAAATATACTGGTCTCCGACTGGCAATCCTAGAAGGAAGATTTTTCTCGATGATAGTCCAGGAAAGCCGGTTCAGGATATTTGGTTGGATGTAAAGGATGCTCATAATCAAAATATTCGTATTACAGGATATCCTACCGAGAAGAATCCATTGCTTTTGGAGCGTATCATTAAAGCTTCATCCAGACCAGGAGATATTGTTTTAGACTGTTTCTGTGGTTCTGGGACTACTTTATCAGTAGCAGAAATACTGGAGCGGCGTTGGATTGGAGTAGATAATAGTCCTCAAGCAATCATAACAACTCTCAAAAGATTTGCTGTTGGAACAAAAGCTATGGGCGATTTTGTTTCGACCAAAACAAAAATAAAACATCCTTCACAAATGACTTTATTCGAGCCTGATGATATTCATAATGATTCTGTGGGGACAAGCGTCGAAAATAGTAATACGAAGATAAGAAACTTTTCATTTTATTGTGACTCTAAAATACAAAAACATCTACCGGATGAAATATATAAATGGCTGGAGCTAAGTGCTAAGTAAATCACAGGCAGATAGCTTGATAATTCCTGCTTTTATTTTCCTCATCTTTTTACCGCATTAGGAGGATAGACAATGGCGTTATCCGTCGATAAACTTGCCGCTGACCTGCGGCAGAACCGGCTGAGCCGGTCTGCGCTGTTCTGGCTGTGGGTTTTTGT
>RFIL01000365.1 GCA_003695285.1 Calditrichota bacterium | reverse complement strand
ATTTCCGCTACCAGATCATCAAAGGAATGGAAAGCACCATTATTGGAGGAGGTGTCGTCATCAACATAGGTATAAGAACGTTCCACCACAGTATTCCCGGTCGTAGGATCGGTGATGGTGATGGTCACCTGAGTACTGTTGGGAACCATACCGCTGATGACGTTGTTAGCCGTTCCCCGGGCATAGAGACCTTCCACGGCGCTATCGTCGCCGGCTTCTTCGATAGCGTAGAGGCGTTCGGTGGAGAGGATGGTACCCAGTGGAGTGCTGGCCGCATCCAGGTTACCGCCCAGGTCTACCTTGGTGGTTGCCCGTGCTGCAATTTTTTGATTCAACGGAAAAGTTAAGTCTGTTATCTTGGTACCGGCTTCTATCACACCGTCTTTATTGGCTAAAAAGCCCTGCACCCGCATACCGGTACCGCTCATGGTCAAGCTGCCGGAAGCATCAAACTGGAAGGCACCAGCACGGGTGAAGAAGCGTTTTTCACCATCGCTGACAATAAAGAACCCATTCCCCTGCAGTGCCAGGTCTGTAATTTGTCCGGTCGATTCGATACTGCCCTGTTTGTGGAGGGTATCGATGGTTGCCACGGACATCCCCAGACCCACCTGAATGGGGTTGGTTCCGCCAATGTTCCCCTGAGGTCGGGTAGCACCGCGGATGGTTTGGGCAAAGATTTCGCTGAAAGTCATTCGGCCGGTTTTAAATCCAACTGTATTGACATTGGCGATATTGTTGCCAATGACATCCAGATATAATTGATGATTTCGTAACCCTGATACACCTGAAAACAAAGATCTCATCAAACCCATGGTAACATCTCCTTCTGTTTAACTTTCATCCTTGAAAAGAACCCCGCCTCAGTCGGTCAGCAGGGTATCAGGGTCTCCTTCCCGAACAGAAGGTCCAACCCTGAACTGTTTAACACCAATCAAACGTTTTCGAACCTACGTCATAATGCCACCTCCTTCATTTTCTTCTTTTACCACAATTGCCGAATCAATATTGGTAAAGATATTTTCCTTTAAGTTTTCCTGGTCCATCACGGTAACCACCGTGCGATTATCAATATTGACAATAAAGGCCAGATCGTCCATCAAGATCAGGGAATCATGCACTCCTTTTGCCTGTGCCCGATTCACAGCATCCACTAACTTTTCAACCCGCCGGGAGTCCAACTCAATTTTCCGCGAGACAATTCGCGATTGTGCATGCGCAGAGAAACGGACATCCTGGGACTTCTGCAGCGCTTCCTGCAACAGGTCGTGAAAAGAGGGGCCTTCCCGGGGGATAGCAGGTTCCGGTCTCGGGAGTCCATTAACGCCTCCAATGGGCACAAAGGGAGGAGTAATTCCATCAATTTTCCCGGCCATTTACCAAGCCTCCTTATTCCCTGTTACGGTTAAGGTTGATGAATCTCATATACATCTGATAAACGAATTTCCAGATTCCCCAGCATTAACACCGGCCCGGAGGTGCTATAGCGCAAACCACTGACAATTCCGCTGATATAGGTGGTCGCGGAAATATCTTCTCCATCCCGGTTTTCAGCTTTGATGCGCACCTGATACGTCCCTTCCGGCAACACATTTCCGGAATTATCCTTCCCATCCCAGCTAAATTCATTTTCTCCGGCAGGGACATTATCCAGTTGCACGGTTCGCTTCACCTGGCCGTTTTGATCCACCACTTCGATGGTGACGCTGGTGGCGTTTTCCGGAAGATCATAAACGATATTGGTGGCCACATCTCCATCAAAATAGACCTGATCCCCAACAGCCCGAACTTCTTTACCAATCACCATCGCTGCCATGGTGTTGTTGATGGAGGTGGCTAATAGATAATTGGCATCCAGACTGGCTTTCAGGGTGTCGTCAATGTTGAAGAGCTGCTCCACGGAACTAAATTGTGCCAGTTGAGCGCTGAAGTCGGTTGCCTTTAACGGATTGAGCGGATCCTGATAGCTCAGCTGGGTCACCAACAATCGTAGAAAATCATCCTTCCCCAGAATTTTCTCCGGAGAGGTTGAGGTGCTGGAATTTCCCAGAACATTGCCAATATTACTGACTTCCATTGGTGACTCCTTTCATTTATCGGTAACCGGCCTTGAACCGGGCTACATAAAGACATTCAAATGTCCATCCGAAAGGCGAGGTGTCGAATCACTCATTCCATTGCCACTGGATTCGACATCATGCCCTGTAAAGACATTTCGTTTCTTACCCATTCCCTGCCATTCACGGAAAGAGTGGGAGGCCGAGGCAAATTGTTCCTGTTGAGAAATATCGAATTGTTGAACTTCAATGCCCTGCAAATTTAAGCGTTCCGTAAGTTGTTTTAATTGCCCTTGAAGTAGCGTGAGAGTTTCCGCGTTGCTGACATCAATTTTACCCCGCAACCCATCTTTCTCATATTTAAGATGAATTCTCATCAGTCCAAGGTGTTGGGGATGGAGTCGAATAAAAATCTGTTGCACCTCATTGTTTTGAGCATTGAGGGTCTGCTGGAGATATTGTCTGAGAATTCGCTGCACCCCCGCTCCCAGGTCAGCGGGATTGGAGAGAGATAATTGAAAGATGGGATGACCGGAAACCATTTTACCACTGGCTGCGATACCACTCCCCGGATTCCCATGCCCGTTCATCCCGGTAACCATTCCCTGAAAATTTTTCCCGCTGTCAGAGTGAGTAAATGCACTGTTTTCACTGTTATCGTCACCCGTAGTATATTCAGAATGCCCGGTAGGGGTTACAGCTTCATCTAAAATTACATCACCCGGTGCTTCACTGGCTGAGCCTGTCACTGCCACTTGATCCTTCGGGTTGGTGATGAGATGTTTTTGTGAAGGGGTTGCTGTTAAATTCAGCACGCTCGATTCAGTGAATTTTGGGTTCTGTGTGTGGTTCTGGAATCCATCTCTGACTTCTTTTCCCACCTGTT
>RFIL01000364.1 GCA_003695285.1 Calditrichota bacterium | reverse complement strand
TTACCTGACATTGCCGAAGGTTGAAATTGCTGATGCTTATCTCAACAGGATCATCTTCTGTGTCGCCTGAAGCTCTCCATAACGGAGCTGATAGAAGTAAACGCCGCTTGGAGCAAGGTTGCCGGCTTCATCCCGGCCATCCCATTGAACCTCGTAATTACCAGCGGATTGAGGGGCATCTACCAGAGTAATAACCTTTTGCCCCAGCGTGTTAAAGACGGTGAGCACAGCTCTTAATTTACCCTTACCTGCCGGTAGGGTATATTGAATATGAGTACTGGGGTTAAAGGGATTGGGATAGTTGGGTTTTAAAGCAAAGGTAAATGGAGCTACCGGATCACCCGGTGCTTCCACCCCAACTGTAGGATATAACCAATCCACAATTCGCTGGGCAATCAAGGCGCGGTTGGAAGCTTCGGCGATAGTTTCGAAGCCAAAAGTGGTGAATACCACTCTTCCGGTGTTGTTGTGGATAGCTTTGATAGCCGGATAACGATGATTGAACATGAAATAGTGGAAAATGGGAGTTGCATTAGCATCGCCCGGTTCAATTCGGTTGGCATAGCGATCCGAACTGGGGTCAATGGTTCCGGCTCCGGTGCCATCGGTTAAGCCTACAATACCGATTCCATTAGTGATTTCATCCCCATTTATCCCTTCCACCGCAACCGAATTATAATCCCGTCGAACATACCCGGCATGCAAGTAATCGGTATAAAAAGCGAGGCTGCTGGTGGAAAAATAAGGACTGGTGCTATCCGCCAATTCATAGGCAATATCCAGCCCATTCAAATAGAGACGCCCACCATTATCCAGATAGGCTGCCAGAGCATCCCGGTCTTCCTGGGTTAAGGTCGGGGAGGCCGTTCCACAGTTCCAGATGACCACAGGAATCCCAATTAAATCATTGGGCGCCAGATCACCGGAGTTAATGGATACCAACCCATAACTATAAGTCATTTGAGAAAGCTCATTCAAGATGTAGGATTCGTAGGTTTCCCCACCATCATCATCCACCACGATGACATCCACATCTTTGGTGGTTACGGTAAAGGCTTCTTCATGGGATACCGCAGGGTTTGAAGTCAACGCCGTGTTCGCATAGAGAAACGTTGCACCACCATTCCCCTGTGGATCTACCAGGATATCATAATGAAAGGTATCCTGCGGGCTGATGGTAACGGTAGCGGTTCCACCGTTCACGGGAATATTTTCTCCATTTTCTCCGGATGCTGTTACTATCCATCCTGATGGGATGGTCCCGCTGATACTTAAATCGACGTCTACATCGGCCGGGCAGGTATTGACTGCGTAACCACTGAGCGTGGCTGTATTGTTACTTTCAATTAAAGCTCCACTAATCGTCTTGCCGGTGTTGACCCCGATTTCGTGAAAAGCAGCCTGCAAAACCTCTTTATTCATATCATTCTGTACAAAAGCGACCACGCACAGAAGGGCTTCCAATTGAGGGGGATGAAAGTTTACCTGATTAACATTGTAATTGAAGGTGACGGTCATACTATCCCCCTGAGCCAAATTAACCAGAGTGCCCTGGGCATCAGGAACCATATCCAGCAGGCAATGTTCAAAATGAGTCTGTTGATTGGTACCCGGAGGTGTTGGCCAGTCATACGCTTTTTCGATCATTGCAATCCGAAGATACTTATCTCCGAATGAAGGAGGTGAACCAGTAGCGATGACCGTTACGGTTACTGTATGATCCACATGGTTGGCGGAAATTTTAATGTGGTATGGAGAATCTAATTGAGAACGGCTTTCCACATACCCCCGGACCTGACTGGCAATTTGACCGGAGCCCAGCATATGATGTACACCATCGACCCATGCCTGGGGAGTGCTGGTACCCTGACCATAATAATTAATTCGACCGATGTTATCAGTCGGATTATTCTGGTAATAATTGTCCGAAGTCCAGGCACCATAGCGAATGTGAACTACGGTGGTGTACCCTAAATCATGGACGACTTCTTCGATTGCCAAACTGGCAGCGGGACAATACGGTCAGTTATCAGCGGAACTCTCTTCCACCAGAACAACTCTTTGTTCTGCAAAAAGGCTACCCATTAGGAGGAACAAGACAATCCAAACAAAGTAAATCAAACTTTTCATATTACCCTCCATTTGTTTTGAAATGTCATTTACCCTGGTTGAAAGGAATTTATATTTTAAAAGTTAAAAAATGAATGATAAAATTTTGTTTTTAACAACTACGACCTGTGGCGATACCCTTGAGATAGGTCATGTTTCTCCCACAGAGTGAAAACAAGCCACCTTATCGTTGCGAGATCAGGCTTCGCCACGACCACTCACCAATCATCACTTCCTAATTATTCCCCGACTTTACCCTCAATATTTACGGAAATTTAATTTCCAGCCCAAACCGAGGTTTTCCTCTCAGTTTTAACTTAAACGGATCTTCTTCACTGGTGACTCGCTGTCCGATAGTAAATCCGTCCCGTAATTGATTGGTAAACTCCACACTATACCCCACAAAGGCATGCACATCAACGAACCCCAGTGAAACACCGCCCCCGAGACCAACTATCGGTTCCAGGAGATTGCCCAATCGAACACCACCTAAAATATGAAGCGAATTGCCGAAAGTCTTAGCCTTGGTATCCACAGGTTTAAAATGGTAGTTAATCACCGCAAATGGGGTTAAATCCGCATGGGGCTTGGGTTGAATGATGATGGTGCCATCATTCCCGATGATGATGTCCACTTCTCTGATGGTGGATAGCGCCAACGCAATTCCATAACTCCAGCGTTCTTTAGCGGTGTTGTCAAAGACAGCGGTAACCAGAGGTTTATCATCTTCCAGTTTCTTTTTTACAATAAAAGATAAATCACTGAACTTTCGGTATTTTTTAGGGATGGTGAACTGACGGACATCCACCCAGGTAGTTTCGCCGGTCAATTGCATCCGCTGCGCGGAGGGCAACACCCCGATCAATCCCAGAAAATCGGCGAGATTCATCACGAATGGAGCATCTTTGGTGGTGGCAAGCACTGACAGAAAAGATGGCGCCTGAGGGGTGCGGGAAATAAAAATGTAATAGAGATTATCTTCCTGCAAACCATACATCCGGGTACTGAAAAAGTCCTCATCCGTTTCTCCGTGAATGACGCCCATGGGAACAAAATTATCGGTAAAATGGGCCACCACCACATAATAGGCATCTTTGTTTAACGGAAAGCCTGCCTCCGATATCAATTGTCTCAAGGTGCCTACCCCTCGTTCAATTTCACCTTCCCAGAACCAGCGATACGCCTGCCCGAATAGATCCTGCTGGTCAGCATATTCAAACGGTGCTCCCTCTACCTGGCGGGGCACCAGAATAGTCTTCTCCTGACCCAGAAGACCAATTGTAAACACCCCAATAAAAACAATCATCATAAAGAATCGCATAGCCAATCTCCTTTTATTTATGAGTATTCTTACTCCAAGATGTCATAGCGGATAAAAAACTTTCACTCATTTTCATAACGCGGGCGACGCTACCATTCTGTTTAAAAGCTGAGCCCTATATTGCTCTAATGAATTGAGCATCCGGCCTTTAAATAATTCATCCCTGGGAAAAATTTCTAAGAAAGGATATGTACCAAACGTGTTTGAGGTGAATCGGCTTAGTACTTTCTATTTTCTTACTTCTCAGAACTGAAGTGTCTGTAAGTTAAATCTGGCTTCAATTCCACAAATATGTACTCTCACCCTGTCTGATATTTATCTTGATAATTCATCAGAACATACACATTTTTTTGATGATAAAAAATAATTCTTTTTAAACTCAGGTTGCTCTTATACTTGATGTGTTGTTGATAGATGGTCAACGAAACATCTATTTATGTTTCATCCCAGTAGTCTTCCAGTTCCACCCCTAACCCATCGGCGAGGCGATTCACAAAAGCAAAATAGGCTGCCACCTGATTGATATCCAGAATGTCAGCATCGGCGAATCCTTCCTTCCGCAACTTCTCCACGTCTTCACGAGCCATCTTCCAGGGCTCCACGGTTAATTTGTATACATAATCCAGCATCGCCCGATCCGCGGAGGAAAGTGATGCATTGCGGTAATCCTGTTTCAATGTCTTCACCAGGTCTTCATCCTTCGTCAACTGACGGAGAGCCTCTCCGTGATGGGTCATTCAGTAGTGGCAATGGTTGGTTGCCGATACGACCACCGCTATCATCTCCCGCTGAACTCGACTTAATCCGGAACGGCCTTTGACGACGGTTTTATAAAATTCATAATGGGTGCGTAACGAAGGGGGGTTGAGACTATGAATTTTTAAAATATTATCTACGATGCCATCGGAGCGAATCAGCTTTTCATAGAGCGTTTTCAATTCCCCGGTGGCTTCATGTTCCGGTATCATTCGAATCCATGCCATGGGCTACTGTCTCCTTAATTTCGAAGTATGGTTATCAACTGATGTGATTAGAAATGTTTGTATTTCCCAGAGTTCAATTAAAGCGGGACAAACAGGTTTCCGAATGCCCATTATTCATAGGGGGCATTTTTTAAGCTATGAGAAATATTAATATAATTCCGATATCGTTCAGGGAGTATTTTCCCCTCCTCGACCGCCTGTTTCACCGCACATCCCGGTTCATGAATATGAGTACAGTCAGAAAATTGACAATTCATGATGAAATCTCGGAATTCCACAAAATACTGAGGGAGGTCCTTTTTATAAATTCCCCAGAAGCCCAGTTCACGAATACCGGGGGTATCTATGACATACCCACCATTTGAAAGGGGAAACAATTCCACCACCGTTGTGGTGTGTTGCCCTTTTCGAGTCCGCTCACTCACCGAGGCTATTTTAATATCCAGCTCCGGTTCTATTGCTTTGATCAAAGAACTTTTACCGACGCCGGAATGTCCTACCAATGCTGTGACTCCATCTTTTAAAATATCTGCCAGTTCCGGAATGCCCTCTCCGGTAACAGCAGAGGTAAACAACAAGGGATATCCTATGGAGGGATAATACTCCAGATAACTTTGAAATTCGGCCCGATCTGCCAGATCAATTTTATTGATACAGATAATCGCTGGCAAATGATTCTTTTCGCTGATGACCAGATAGCGATCCAATAGTCCGGATTTGAAAGGGGGATTTTTGGTGGAAAGGATAATGAGAATTCGATCCACATTGGTGGCAATAACATGCTCCTGGTAGGCACGACTTTCAATGACTCGTGAAAGTTGATTTTTTCGGGGCAAAATTTTTTCAATCACCCCTTCTCCATCTGAAATCAGAGCTACCTCCACGTTGTCACCAACTTTCACAGAGGTGTATTCTTTATTTTCATGGATCAATTTTCCGCGGATTGTACAGGAAATGATTTTGCCATCAACTGCTACATTGTAGGTCTTTCGCGTTGCTTTGAGTACTTTACCGGTCATCCTCATCCTTTGCAATTCGATTAAAAAACCGTTTTAAAATTTTTGGTATTCAATCGTACGCCTGGATGCAGATCACAGGTTTCTGTTGGACGGTATTTCTCATTAAACACTTCTTCCAGTGGATTCGGGCAATAGTTGGTGGCAATTTTACCGCTATCTCTGCAGACAATCAGTTTTATTACTCCCGGAGGTTGTTTAAATTCTTCCGGTCTCAGGTTCAACTCGGGGTTTTCATATATCAATTTCATGAACTCTGCCCAGAAAGGTAGCGCGGCTCGGGAGCCTGTTTCATTTTTCCCTAATTTCAATTCCGGGTTATCTAATCCCACCCAGACACCAGCCGTTACCTGAGGTGTAAATCCAATAAACCAGGCATCAGTGAAATCATTGGTGGTTCCGGTTTTTCCCGCGGCGGGCACATAAAACTTGTATCTCCAGCGGGCACTACCACCGGTTCCATGGTTAATCACATCTTCCAGCATGTTGGTAATCAGATAAGCGGTGACAGGGCTGAGTACCTGGCTGCGCCTGGGCCGATTACGATAAAGGATATTCCCATGACGGTCTTCTATTCGCAATAGAGAAATGGGCTCTACCCGAACCCCCTGATTGGCAAATACTCCAAAGGCACTCACCATTTCCAGCGGAATGACTTCGAAGCTTCCCATGGCTAAACTATAGAAGGGACGCAAACGGGTAGTAATTCCCAGATTTCTGGCCAGTTGTATCACCGGTTGCGGTTGAATTTCCATAATCAACCGCGCTGCAATGATGTTTAATGACTTTCGTAAACCTTCCCGAAGTGTGGTGGGGCCTCCAAAGGTTCGATCAAAATTTTCGGGCGTCCAGCGCGTTCCATCCTGATTGGGTACTGTAACCGGCTGATTGAGAAATTTATCCACCGGAGTGTAGCCATTATCCAGTGCCGCCGTATAGAGAAACGGTTTAAACGTAGACCCCGGCTGACGTTTCGCCTGAACGGCTCGATTAAACTTAGATTTCTCAAAGTCACGTCCACCGACCATCGCCAGTATATGCCCATTACGATGATCCAGTGCAATAAAGGC
>RFIL01000007.1 GCA_003695285.1 Calditrichota bacterium | reverse complement strand
TTATCCTTCCCTCTCCTGGGACATGAAATGCTATCACCTCTCTTCTCCGGAATCTTTTTAACCGCCCTCCTGGCAACCATCATGTCCACGGTGGATAGCCTGTCGCTGTTATCCGCCATTACTGTGGGCTATGATCTACTCCCGGCCATAACCAGGGTAGATAAACAGGCCACCGTTAATACGCGGAGAGGCCTGGTCATCATGGCTGTTCTATCGATACTACTGGCAATCACCTTTCCATCGGTTATTCAGCTATGGTTTATACTCGGAAATATCTTCATCCCCCCTATGTTGTTTCCGGTGATAGCCTGCTATTACCCACGGCTGCGCCCATCACCACCATGGATTCTGGCCAATTTAATCCTCCCTTTTCTAATCTCATTAGCATTCCTGGGAATCTCCATCTACCAGAGCGAAAGTTTAACCAATATTCAAATGGTCTGGGATCTCCCCCCCATGTATCCGGGGTTGCTCATCTCAACCATTATTTTCATCCTGGGGTTATTGATAAAAAACAAAAAAAATAAATCTCGTTAAGAAAACCGGTTAGCCAACCAGCTCACTGATGCCCTGGAGTTTCAGAAATCGTTTTGATCAGCAAGGGTTCGGTCATAAATTTTGCCCTTTATCATCAAGTGTGGAATTTCAGCATTTTGGAAGTGAAACGGGTGATTCCAACTTTCACCATTCATAGGGAAAGAGATGTTTTAATTTTGAAGTTGAATATTATTGTTATCCCATCCAATTGTTCTTTCCAATAAAAATAAAGGATGTGTTATGATGAAGATTAAATTCTTTGTGCTGTTATTTTTTTCAATATATCTTATTTCCTGTGTTTCCCAATCGCTACAGACGGTCCCTCCAGAAACGAAAGTGCCAGAAGAGGAGAAACTCATCGATACCGATGCCGGGAAAATTTTAACCGTTGAGGTAGCCAAAGAAAATGTGCGTGATATCCCCAATGGAAAAGTGCTGGGAAAATTATTTAAAGGGGAAAAAATCCGTGTCGTTCGTCGTGTGGGTAACTGGATTCAATTTACCCATGAAGATTTTGGTACCGCCTATATCTGGGCGCCCTCTGTCGGATATACCTATCAAAACCTCTACAGTCCCTATTTTTATTTTGACACCACCACCGGTGAATTTCGGGATATCGAGTATTTTCAGAACTTTTTCTCTAAAACCGGTCAACGCCGACAGGATATGGGAAATTCCTATGAAGTTTTTTTTAAGGATATCGGTCTTGGGAGTCATGAATCCACTATCCTGGATGTGGTGACAGAGACCGAGCAGGTCGTTGAGCACGGGATTACTCTATTTATCAATAAAAAGACAGGTAAGATAGAAAAAGTGCGAGTGGATTATTTTAAACCGGTTAAAGGATATGAAACCGCTTTGAAGAAGAGTGAACTCCCGATATTGGCTCCCAGTCGCTCTGATAGCGGTCATCTCATCTGGAAAGAAGGAGTTCTGGTAAAAGGTTTAATCATCGATTTGGAACGAAAAGAATGGGACAGTGACTGGTTCTCCAGTATCTGGTATATTCTTCCCCAAAATTCATCAAAATAAATGATAATTCACAACCCTGTTAACCCTGGAAAAAAAATGAACTATCAAAAAGAACTCACATTTGCCATCGAAGCAGTGCGAAAAGCTGGTAAACTTTGCCGGGAAGTACAACACAAACTGGTCTCCGCCGATTCAATGGAAAAGAAAGATCGATCACCGGTGACGATTGCAGATCTGGGCAGTCAGGCAATTGTTACTCTGAGCCTCCAGAGGGATTTTCCCGGAGAGATGTTAGTTGGAGAAGAAGATAGCACCCCCCTTAGAGAAAATGCGGAATTAAAAGAACGGGTTCACCTTCTGTTAGCCCAATTTATAGACCCCATCAACGATGCGACCCTGTACGAGGCTATTGATTTTGGAAATCAAGACCCCAATGGTACGGCTCGATTCTGGACCCTTGACCCCATTGACGGCACCAAAGGCTTTTTGCGAGGAGAACAATATGCTGTAGCCCTGGCCCTGATAGAACAGGGACAGGTGGTTCTGGGGGTATTGGGATGTCCCAATTTACCCCTCAGTTACCAGCACCTTGAAAAAGGGGAAGGATGTTTACTCTATGCTGTTCGTGGAGAAGGATGCTGGATGGAGCCACTGGATGGAGGTGAACGGATTCCGGTTAAAGTGGATGGGTTTACCAATCCCGCTGAAGCTCGCTTCTGTGAATCCATCGAGAAAGAACATGCCTCTCATGAAGTCCATGAACAGATTTCCCGTGTCATGGGAATTCATCGCCCCCCTTTCCGTATTGATAGCCAGTGTAAATATGCTGCTGTTGCCCGAGGCGATGCTTCCATCTATTTCAGACTTCCCCGGAGCAGTTCCTATCGGGAGAAAATTTGGGATCACGCTGCCGGAGTGGTGGTTCTGGAGGAAGCAGGGGGGAAGGTCACTGATTTCCGGGGTTTCCCATTGGATTTCTCCTGCGGAAAAAAGCTGGAAAACAATATCGGTCTGGTAGCGACGAATGGCGCCTTACATGATTTGACGTTAAAAGCGATTTCCGAGGTCGTACATCTTACCTGAACATCAGCGGAATGAATCTAATTACCGATTCATTCAGATTTTAATCGTGTTGACTCTGAATCTGGTGCAATGCTTCTCTTGCCGCTGCCTAATATGGACTCACAAGTGAATTGGCATATACCTGAAGCCAGAAATCAAAATACTGAATGTCATACTCCCCCGACATATTTGAAAAATAGAAAACAGGTTTAACATTAAAACACATATACCCATCAAGCAAACGAGGCTCTATGTTTCCAATTCAAGATACCATACCCAGACGTAATCCTCCCTTTGTCACCTGGGGGATCATTGTAGCCAATGTATTGGTTTTCATGTATGAAATTTCATTACCCCCTGAATATCTGGAACTATTTGTTCGGAAATGGGGGGTTATTCCAGCAATCTATACCACCGGTTACTGGATGCTGGAACCCATGGTATACATTTCCCTGTTTACCAATATGTTTCTTCATGGAGGATGGACGCATATCATCGGGAATATGTGGACATTATGGATATTCGGTGATAATGTAGAAGATCGGCTGGGTAAAGGAAAGTTTTTACTCTTCTATATTCTTTCCGGTATCGCTGCTTCAATGACCCATATCGTCTTCAATCCTCATTCAACCATACCTGCCATTGGAGCTTCTGGAGCCATTGCCGGAGTCATGGGGGCTTATTTGATCATGTTTCCGCAATCACGGGTGATTACCCTTGTTCCGGTATTTTTTCTCCCCATGTTTTTTGAAATTCCGGCGGTTATTTATCTGGGCGTATGGTTTGTTTCTCAATTATTTTCGGGTACTTTTGCCATCTTAGCTTCAACCAGTGGTGGTGGGATTGCCTGGTGGGCACATATTGGAGGGTTTATCGCCGGGATTATTTTGAGATTTATTCTGGGCCCCACTCCCCGCACTTATCGACGGCATTATCCCGATGAAATGATCTGGATCCGTGATTTACATCGACTCTAACCAAAATTGAAGAGGTAGCTATGAACTTTTTAGATATTTTCTGGATATTTTTAATTATTTCCTCACTTCAGCCACTGCTCCGCCAGCGAATGCTGGATTCAGCCCGGCAAAGGGCAATTGCCCGCCTGGAGAAGGAACACAACTCGCGGGTAATTCTACTGGTTCACCGGCAGGAGAGCATGAATCTGCTCGGGTTTCCAGTGATGAAATTTATTGATATTAATGACTCCGAGGAAGTCATCCGGGCAATTCACCTGACCGATAAAGATGTGCCCATCGATATGATACTTCACACTCCCGGGGGGCTGGTGCTTGCAGCATTACAAATTGCACGAGCTTTGAAACAACACTCCTCCAAAGTCACCGTCTACGTTCCTCATTATGCGATGTCCGGTGGTACTCTGATTGCTCTGGCCGCAGATGAAATTGTCATGTCCTCCCATGCTGTCCTGGGTCCTCTGGATCCTCAACTTGGAAAATATCCGGCCCCATCGTTGATTAAAGTGGTTCGAGAAAAACCTATCAAAGACATTAGTGATGAAACCATTATCTTTGCGGATATGGCAGAAAAGGCAACCCGTCAGTTACAGGAAGGAATCATCGAGCTCACTGAGGAAAAGTATGGCAAAGAAAAGGCTGAAGAACTAGCGCGTCTTCTTACCGAAGGGCATTGGACCCATGATTATCCGATAACCGCTACCAAAGCACGAGAATTAGGTCTTCCGGTTTCCACGGATATACCGGAAGGAGTTTTGCAACTCATGGGCTTATATCCTCAACCAATGAGGAAACTTCCCACGGTGGAATATCTACCGGAACCCAGAACAGGCCGGCGGTTTACGGCACCACAACACAAAAGCTAACCTCAGCAAACCCCTTTAAAAAAGAAAAGACGGGCATTCATAAAATCCCGTCCTTTTCATAAAACTTCTAATTTGAAAACAATATCAGGGGAAAATTCCCAATTCCATATAACTGACTGCTATCTTATTAATGGCATTAATAAACGCCGCCGTTCTTAGTGGAATTTCGTTATTGTGCTGAGCACGAATCTCCCGGATTTGATGATAAGCCGAAATCATCGTTTCTTCTAATCCGGAATTGACCAGATCTTCCTCCCCTGCTCCATGAGCAATTTTAGTAAAAGTATCCCGGGGAAATTTTTTACCGGTCAATCTTTCCACTTCTTCCAGTAACAATTTATTAATATTCTCCTCGAATCGCTGGCTCATCCTTCCAAAACGAATATGAGAAAGATTTTTCAACCACTCAAAATAGGACACCGTAACACCACCGGCATTCAAATACATATCCGGGATAATCATCTTGCCGCTTTTCAAAAGAACTTCGCTGGCATCCGCCGTCACCGGGCCATTGGCAGCTTCAGCAATAATTTTGGCTTTAATCCGGGAAACGTTTTCCATGGTAATTTGATTTTCCAAAGCGGCTGGAACGAGGATGTCACACTCCAGTTCCAGGGCTTCCGAGGATTGGGACAAATTCTGAGCCCCGGGAAAATCCAGGATAGATTTCGTCTCTTTCCGATG
>RFIL01000006.1 GCA_003695285.1 Calditrichota bacterium | reverse complement strand
ATTCCAAAAAATTGAAAACATTGATTTTATGATTTTTTTTGTTAAATTTCAAATTAAATATGCAGTAAGCATATAACTGATTCATTTTATTATAGCCGGAGAACATCAAAACTATCATCAATTCATCTTTTTTCAGGGGCAGAGGAGACCTCAATGCCAGTATGTGCTGCATAATAAATGAAAAGGAAAGATAGGTGATGGAGGTATTTATGAAACGCTCAATTCTGATTCTTCTTCTACTCGTCTTTTGTGTTCAGTTGGCGGATGCCCAACGTCTTCGGAAGAGAGAACCATCTTTTATGGAGTTTAAATTTGGACAACTGGATCCGGAAGACGCAGCCACCGGAAATCTGTTTGGAGCGGCATTCGGCCAGAGCATAGATGATCGCCTTGGATGGGGGGTTGAGTTAAATATTTATAAATCCACCTTTCGCAAACAAACGACAGTTGCCGATTTTGATACGGCAGGTATCCAATTCCGTGAAAGAACCATTGAACTGGAATTTTCAACAACGATAGTACCTGTCTTCCTGATGTTAAATTATGAGCTTCCTCTGGGAGGCAAGAGAACCGACACCTTTCGCTTCAGAGCTTCTGCTGGAATTGGATGGGAGTTTATCTGGAATTTTGAGAACAATTTTCTTGAGGATGTTGAACGGCGTCGTTTCTTTAATGGGCTCGGTTGGCATTTATCCGGTGGTATGGGAATCCGCATCAGTCGGATGGGGGTGTTATTCTTTGATATAGTTTATAATGATGCACAGGTGACCCGAAATAGAGATCGCACCGAAGACGGGCTCCCCATCTTTCAGGTGATGGACGTAACCGGTTTTGGGTTTGTCGTTGGCATTAATATTACTACTAAATCTATCTTTTGAACCCTATGAGATTACATCGTTTTTTTCGAATGAAAATATGTGTTGGTTTTGCGCTGGTGCTCATGCTCTGGCAATGTGCGCCACAGCTTCGCCATACGGCACCAGCGGTGGAAGAAGTTCACCAGCCGGAAATACGAATTTGCCTGGATGATAGCCTTCGGGAAGCAACCCTGCGCTTTGATGGCAATTTCCTTCTGGAACTGGAAGAAGCTCGCTACTGGTTCGATGAAACCATTGGCGAATTAAATGTCTCAGTGAGGGGGGAGTATCTCGTCATCAAAAATGATAAACGGTTTTTTGAGTTAACCACACCCCTTCAGGTGGTTTTTCAGCCACAATATGAATATAACACCTTTTATTGGAATGATATCCCGTATTCCGGAAAATTGTTGCTGTATCTGGATAAAAGTCATCGCCTGGTAATCAATCAACTTCCAGTCGAAAAATATCTGGAAGGGGTGGTGCCGTTTGAAATGCCGACCCAGAATCCTGAGTATCGAGAGGCGATATTTGCCCAGACCATTGCTGCCCGAACCTATGCCTGGTATGCTATTGAACACCCGGAAAATGAATTTTACCACCTCTTCGCTGATGAACGAGATCAGGTGTATAGAGGAAAATTACGAAGTTCACCCCTTATCGAGACAGCGATCAAGAAAACCCGGGGGAAAGTTCTGGCCCTCAACGACCATTCCGTGAGAGTTCAATTTCACTCCACATGTGGTGGCATACTGGAAGTCAGATCTGATTCAGAATCTACCAACGGCAATCCAAATACAATTACGATGGCCTATGATTTGATGGATAATGAGTTCAATTGTAAAATCTCTCCCAAGTATCGCTGGGTGGAAGTACGAACGGCCGAAACGGTTCTTCAAAATCTAAAGCATGAATTTCAACTCGACTCCTCTTTGGTTCAAAAGTGGCTGGATGAGGGGTTTCATCTGACCATCGAGGTTGTTTCTCGTAAACCGGGTGGACGGGTGAACCAATTACGGTTGGTTGTGAATGAGAGAGAATTCCTGGTGGATGGATATCGAATTCGAGCCGTCTTACGCGATGATGTGGGCGAAATGTTGCCCAGTGAATTATTTTTTATCAATCAATCTCCTACCAATCCTGGCAAATTTTATATTGTCGGTGCCGGCTACGGTCATGGTCGTGGAATGTGTCAATGGGGTGCCATCGGCATGTCCCTCCGTGGGTATAACTATCATCGAATTTTAAATTTTTATTATCCGGAACTTTCTATTAAAACCTTATATCAGTGATGAGAAGAGAAACGGAAACAACCAGCATTCATTCTGGTCAAACGATGGTAAGGTGGGCAAGTGTCATCTTACTCCTGGTGTTGTCTTCCAGCGTGTTTCCTCAGATGTCTCCGAGGTTAAAACAATTTCTGGAAAGTCGCAATTTTCTGGAACTCATTGAAGCTTATAAACAGGAAAAGATTGTTCTCTGGAATGAAGGGAACAAAGTCCGGCAGGAAAAAGCACGTCCCTATGTAGTAGCCGATGGATATCGCTGTCAGGTTCTGGCTACTTCCTCCCGGGAAAAAGCGGTAGCAGAAGCCCGAAAAATTGAGTCGCTAAAGCTGGATTCTGTCTATGTCATAGAAGCATCTCCGAATTTATACAAAGTTTATGTAGGTAACTTTCAAACCCGACGCGATGCCGAAATTTTTCTGGACCGTTTACGTAATGCCGGGATAACAGATGCCTGGATTACACCCGCCAAAATACATGTTCCAAAAGCGCCGGTAGTGAAAGCGCCTATACCCACTCCTTCTGCTGAGGAAGAAGAAGCTGTGGGAAAAACCTTTTTTTATGCCATTCAGGTGTTTGCCACTCTGGATTCAACCAAAGCCTTTACACTCCGTGATACTTTCAGCAAAAAATTTAACCAACCCTGTGAGGTTATCCAGCAAGGTAAAGTATGGAAATTGTTATTGGGCAAATTCCAGGACCGGGCCTCTGCAGGGGAATTGTTGACCCGCTTACAAAATGAAAAAATTACCGATGCCTGGATTACTCAGGTAGCCAGGTAAATTAGTTCTACTGGCAGATGATACGTAGAGTTTAAACCTCATGAATTCACTTGAATTCCCAGGTTAATACCTGCATATTATATGAAAAGTTCGGAAAGCTGTGGGGGAGGGGAACACTTTCTGCCAGTGGAATTCTGAAACATTTTTTCTCGGTGCTTTCTGATTTTTCTACATGAACCCTGCCCCATGTCTTGTCTAACAATGTATTCATATATGTTCTCAGGAACTGGACGGAATATCTATGAAGAGTAAGCTCGATAAGAAGCAGATTGCTGCCATCCTGAAAGAAATGGCTGTTCTCCTGGAAATTTTGGGTGAAAATCCTTTTAAAGTGCGCGCACATGAAAACGCCGCACGAGTCATTGAGGGATTACCCAACCTCGAAGAATTAGTTGCCCGGGATGCCTTAATTTCAGTCAAAGGTATCGGCGAAGCCATGGCCAAAAAGGTAAAAACATTAATGGAAACGGGAGAACTCCCTGCTCATCAACGGTTGTTGGAAAAAGTACCACCCGGTGTTCTGGAGATGATCAAAATACCCGGAGTTGGTCCGAAAAAGATACGAACCCTCTGGCAGGAATTGAATATTATATCGGTGGATGAATTGGAGGAGGCCTGTAGCAAAAATCTCCTGGCGGAGTTAAAAGGGTTTGGGAAAAAAACTCAGGAAAATATTCTACGAAATATTGCCCAGTATCGCAGGTTCAGGGAACGTCATCTGATTTCGGATGCTTTACAAGCTGCCCGGGAATTGGTGAGCGCTCTAAGCACATTAAGCGTGATTGAACGCTGTGACATAGCCGGAAGCCTGCGGCGACGTAAGGAAACCGTCAAAGATATTGACCTGGTGGTCAGCGCCGCTCCGGAGCATCGAAATGATATTATGAATTTTTTTGTTTCCCTTCCGGAGGTGGACTCCATCACCATGAAAGGGGAGACCAAAAGCACAGTGGTGTTAACCAGTGGGATCAGTGCAGATTTGCGAATTGTTTCGGATGATCAATATCCTTTTCTGTTACATCATTTAACCGGTTCCAAAGAACACAACGTGGCACTTCGACAACATGCCCTGCAATTAGGATTAAAAATCAGTGAATATGGGCTGTTCAAGGGAGAGGAGATGCTCCCCTGTAATGATGAGGCGGAATTGTTCCAAAAGCTGGGAATGCAATATATACCTCCAGAGCTACGTGAGAATATGGGAGAGATCGAAGCGGCGCTGGCGCATCGTATCCCAAAATTGATTGAGTTGGAGGACCTCCTGGGGATTATCCATGTCCACACCAACTGGAGTGATGGGGTAAACACCATTGAGGAAATGGCAAGGGCCTGTATGGAACGAGGGTATCAATATCTGGCAATTTCGGACCATTCTCAGGCCGCTACCTATGCCAACGGGTTAAATGAAGAACGTATTCGCCAGCAACATGCTGAAATAGATGATTTAAATACCAGACTCACCCCGTTTCGGATTTTGAAAAGTATTGAATGTGATATCATGGCAGATGGTTCCCTGGATTTTCCTGATGAGATTCTCTCTCTTTTTGATCTGGTTATCGTTAGTGTACATAGTCGATTTAACATGAGCGAGGAAGAAGCGACCCAACGTATCATTCGGGCGATGGAAAATCCTTTTGTTACCATCCTTGGTCACCCAACCGGGCGTTTACTGCTGGCCCGCGATGGGTACCCCTTGAATCAGAGTAAAGTTATCGAGGCTGCGGCCCGGCTGGGGGTAGCCATCGAAATCAATGCTAACCCCCATCGGCTGGATCTCGACTGGCGAATGTGTCGATATGCTATCCAGAAGGGGGTAAAGTTGTCGATTAATCCGGATGCCCATCGGATCGAAGGATTGAAGGATGTTGAATACGGCGTTGGGATTGCACGCAAAGGATGGGTGGAGAAAAAAGACGTTCTCAATACCTGGTCGGCTGAAGAAGTATTGAACTTTGCCAGAAATCGTCATTCCTGAGGGTGCTCTTAAAATGAAGGAATACCGTTTATTCGTGGTAACCACACCGGGATTGGAGAATATAGCACTTCGGGAAATGCTCTCCCTGGGTCTGGTCGAACATGCCGATGACGCACGAATTGAGGTAGGGGGAATAGAATTTTCCGGCACCGATGAAGCATTGTATCGAGCCAATCTCTATTTGCATACAGCTACCAGAGTTTTAGTGCGGTTAAAACAATTTTATGCCATCCATTTTCCCGAACTCCGTCGAAAGGCATCCCGAATTCCCTGGGAGTGGTTCATTCACAAGGATCAGCCGCTGGTTTTTCGTGTCAGTTGCCATAAATCCAGATTATACCACAGTGATGGGGTGATGGAACGAATAGTGGCCGGTATTGGGGATCGACTCGGGGCCCCGCCGCCGGTACTACCGGAAGGGGAAATGGAAACCGAAGATCCGCCGCAATTGGTGGTGGTAAGATTTTTTCGGAATGAATGCACCATCAGCGTGGATTCTTCCGGAGCGGCACTTTATCGACGAGGGTATCGAAAGCTGGTGAGTGAGGCACCTTTAAGGGAAACTTTAGCAGCAGCCATGATTATGGAAAGTGGGTGGGATCAAAGCTCTCCCTTGATTGATCCATTCTGTGGCTCCGGTACCATTCCTATAGAGGCTGCCCGGTTAGCCTGTAAACTTCCACCTGGAGTGGGTCGTGGTTTTGCCTTTCTAAACTGGCCCGTGTTCAATAGTCAGTTGTGGGAATCAATGGTGGAACAGGCTAAGAATAAGGTGATTTTAAAACAGCAAGAGATTGTTGGTATTGATATCAATGAGAAGGTTATTGAAGCGGCCATCAGTAATGCAAAACGAGCCGGGGTTGAATCCATGGTTTCTTTTCGTTGTATGGACTCAACTCTGTTTCATCCACCGGCAAGAAATGGGTGGGTCATTACCAATCCGCCATATGGTGTTCGAACGAGAACTGGGCGTTCCAGGGTGACATTCTATCAGAAGCTTAACCAGATGCTTCTCTCTCGCTTTCAGGGATATCGACTGGCTATGTTGTTACCGGATGAGAAACTCATCAACAGATTGTCAGTTGTGGTGGAGAAAAAAATCCCTTTGAATAATGGGGGCATTCGGGTTGTTTTACTGATTGGAAGAGTGGATTAATGAGATTGGCAATCAATTGAATTTTCATAATTTATTTGCTCTGTAAAGTTCTCTGGAAAGTTTACGATGATAACCAAATCAAGGAGGACAAATAGTTCTGCAATTTTGGGATAGAGGTTGAGGGTATCAATGCATCTACAACTTACTGATGTTGTTCGACAGATTGATCGGTTGCCGTCTCCGAATCATGTAGCACTGGAAGTCATGAGGCTATGTTCCGAACCTGAGATAACCATATCACGTTTGGTGAAATTAATCTCCACCGATCAAAGTTTAACGGCACAGATTTTAAAGATTGCCAATTCCAGTTATTTCAATTTTCCCAAACGCATCAGCACTCTGGAAAGAGCAGTGGTGGTGCTGGGATTAAACTTAATTCGCGATATTGCTATAAGTCTTGCGTTCTACAGTTTTTATAAGGGATTTCGGGCCAATAAATATGTCGATTTTAATTATTTGTGGCATCATTCTGTCCTGTCAGCGGTTGTTGCCAGCGGATTGGCCAATAAATTCGATACAGAGAATAAGCATCAATATTACACTGCCGGTTTACTCCATGACATTGGGAAATTAGTGGAAGCAGAAGTTATTGGTAAAGATTTTTATTTTCTCATGGAAAAAAGCCAGGATGAAAATGTGCCACTATATGAGTTAGAACAAAAGCTTCTGGGGTTTCATCATGCTGAGGTTGGTTCAACATTGTTAGGCCGTTGGAATCTCCCGGATTATCTGGTAACTATGATAAAGTTTCATCACACTCCCAATGCGTTCATTGGTGAACCGGAGATGATTAAAAAGATTCGATTTCTCTATCTCAGCAATGTGGTAACTCATTTCCTTCAGGAGGAATTTACGGATTACTCCGAGCTATTGGAAAAAGAACCCCAATTCAGTCATTACTTTTCCTTTAACTATAATGAATTTGAAGACCTGATTCACGAAATATCTCAATACGTAGAAGATCACCGCCAGCTTTTTGAAATGTATCAAGTGGGATGAATCACCGCGAAACCAAGATGACCAATCGCCTGAACATCACGCATTATTTTGAGAATATTCTCAATTCTATAAAAAATATGGAGCAAAATGCTCATATTTTTTCTCAGTTGCATACCCTTGCCGAAGAATTATCGCAACTGGAACAATACGTCAAAGAATCCTTTGAAACCCTTGATAATCATTTCCAGGCTTACATCAAACAAATTAATCTTCTTTCCGGGCTAATTGAATTCCAGCGTAAGGTCATCCATTTCAAAACCCCGGAAGAAGTGCAAGCAGCAGTGTTTGAGTATTTGAAGGAATACGTTCCCTATAACCATGCCTTCATCTTCCTGAAATTTAGTGGGGATAATGACAAGGGGCGTATCCTGACCGATACACCGGTGAATGAACCGATCTATCAAAAATTTTTGTTTCAAACCAATAGTTTGAAAAAACTCAGGTCTTTTTT
>RFIL01000363.1 GCA_003695285.1 Calditrichota bacterium | reverse complement strand
ATCGAATAATTACTAAATTGAAGGGTATATTTAATAAACAAGGAGAATTTTCGTGAGTCTTTTAAGAGCAATTGTTTGTGTTATTTTACCTCCATTGGCGGTAATTGATAAAGGATGTGGGTCATTTCTGATAGTTTTACTACTCACCATAGCCGGTTGGATTCCCGGTGTAATTGGTGCGCTGGTGATAAACAGCAAAAGTGAGAAGGTTATTGTTATAAAAGAAGAAAAATGAAAGAAAGGGGGATTCCCCATGTACTCACCATCTGAAAACCCAAAAGCGACTATGGTTGCATGTCGGGAGTGCGGACAGCAGGTCAGTGCGCAGGCTTTTTCCTGTCCTCATTGCGGTGCACCGTATCCGGCCAAAGCCCGATGGGATGGCTGGGGGTATGAATACAAGTCCCAGACAACCTTGTTTGGCTTGCCTCTTATTCATGTTTCTTTTAAATATCGACCCAACAAAACCCCGGTTGTAGCAAAAGGGATCATTTCCATAGGGCAGTTTGGAATGGGGATTGTTAATATCTCCCAATTCGGGATTGGTTTGTTTAGCTTATCTCAGTTTACCATAGCCGGATATGCCATAGCCCAATTCGGGATTGCCTGGAAATTGATCGCGCAGGTCGGATTATATTTCGATAAGGGATACGGGCAGTTCGTGTATCCGTTGATGGAAGTCCTGCAGAAATTTTTATCATAGAAATTTTTCCATGCAACATGATTGAAAAAAAATCACTCCTAAATTTATTGCATAAATATAAAATTTAATGTAACTTTACGATAAGGTCGTAAAGCTGAGGGGGAAGGTATGAAACGGTGGGTCTATATATTGATCACCTTTACATTGATTTTTATTGTCATATTCGGTTGCAGGGAAATTTTGATTCGTGGAACAACTAATGAAAATTGGGAAGTCGGAACTGTTATATACATCCAGCTGGAAGGTGGATTTTACGGCATTGAGACCACTGATGGACAGAAATACCTTCCTTTAAATCTGCCGAAAGAATTTCGATCGAATGGATTAAAGGTAAAATTTATCGGTAAGCCATGTGAAGATGTCGATATGATTTATATGTGGGGGATACCGGTAGAAATTGAGAAAATTCAAAAGCAGTAAACCTGTCTGTCAGTGGAGATTATAATCCGGAGTTTTACGCAAATTTAAGTTTTTCATTAATATCATTTTACACTGGCAAGTTAGGAATCCTTCCTCATTCATGAAAGATAAGGATTAGCCGTTTTTACAGGTGATTTCTTTGAGAAGAAAAACGGGTAACTTTCAAATGATTTTTTAAGATTTGTATTGTTCGTAATTTCACCAAATCAGGGGGACTTATGCAAATCAAACAGCAGCTCATGATTGGTCTAAAAGCAGGTTTTGTCATGGGGATTTCTTTGTTTATTACAGGTGCGATTGCGGCCTATATCTTTTACGGTCCGGCTATGGCTCCGGCCGGAAAATTCGAAGCGGATCAAATGAACCCGCTTTACTTTATATGGACCAAACTGGCTATAGGAATTGTATTTGGAATTTTTTTTGTTGTATTGTACGAACGATTGCCATTGCATCACCGAATAAAAGGGATTGCGGATGGTGTAAAGTATGCATCTGTTCTCTGGTTGGCGATCAGTTTGTGGAATCTTTCTCATCCCTTTGTCTATGAATTCCACAAAACCAACTGGTATAACGAGCTATTCTGGCATATCTACACATTGGGTGGATTTTTGGGATATGGAATTACCGTGGGCTATTTATATAGAAAGGTAGTCTCTGATTTAACCTGAAAAGACTGCCTTATTCATGCGAAAAATTGTAAGGGAAGTTTTTTCATTAAAATTATCTAACACTTTGTTTAGCCTGTCATAAAGGACATATGGCAGGAATGTTGGAACATTAAAAAAAATCATCGAGCCCCAAAAAAAATCTTGCATAATAAATTTTTTATATTTAAAATATGTTAAGTTTGAAAAATTCCAAAAGTTAAAAATATGAGTCCAAAAGAAAAAATAAAAAATGATATGATTCAGTCATTTGGACATGCATATCAGGCATTTGGCCTGAACAAGCTGATGGGATTTGTGGTAGCATTGTTGATCTTTTCTCCGGAGCCGATGTCCCTGGATGAAATTACAGAACAACTGGGCATGAGTAAGGGACCCATCAGTCAGATTACCCGTCGCTTACTGGACCACAAGCTCATTCGCAGGGTCTGGAAACCGGGAGAAAGAAAACATTATTATGAAATAGTGCCGGATATTTTTGGTCAGGCCTTTATGAATAATTTTGAGCTGATTAAAGGCAATACACGCCTGGCTAAGGAGTTGAAAGCATCCGTTGAAGCAGCAGATGATCCTTCCCTGGAAGTCCTCCATCACCGACTCAAAGAAATGGAACAATTTTATACATTAATGGAGAAACATTTCCAACAATTTCTGGATGAATGGCGAAAGCTGAAAGCTTCTGACAGTAATAGCTGATTTAACATTTTAAGCCCTGTTATTTAGTTTGTGTAATTAGT
>RFIL01000362.1 GCA_003695285.1 Calditrichota bacterium | reverse complement strand
GGCGACCAGACCGTGGCGGTGGTGAGGGATGGAATGGTGGATTACTGGAATATTGTAGCCAATGGCGTGGCGGGCAGGCATGAACCAGGGGGTGCGGGTACGAGGCAACCAACTCCATTACCGCCGGAACGGGGGTAACCGTTGCCGCCAGGGCGGATGTCGCCTTCCAGGCCGGCAGACAGGAAAATCAGCGCATAAAAAATTTGGCGGGGGTCGCCGCCGGGTGTTCCCCGCTGCCGGGCGAGGTAGCCACAGCCGGCCAGCCCCGTAGCGGCAACCAGAATCCCGACAAAAGAAAGCGCTAAAAGCCCCGGGAACTACAACCAGGAATGAAGCATTCCGAAGTTCTCAATACCGCCAGCTGCTGGTATCGGCCCCGGCAGGGGCGGTTTCCAGAATCCGTTTGACGATCCGCGGCACAAACATCTGGTGGTAGCGCAGCCGGGAAATGGCGTTGGGGCGGTGGTGGTCGCCGTTCCAGCAGTGCTCGTCGCGCGCGCCGTAGTCAATCTCCCCGCCGTAATAGGGGTTTCGGGTCTTTTCCAGAAAATCCTCCATCAAATAGACCGCATTATTGAGATAGTAATTATCCATCTCCCCCACGTAAATATTGATTTTTCCCACCAGTTTGGGCCCCAGCGTTTTCCAATCCCGCTCCATGATGTAGCGCAAATCGTAATGCTCTTTCCAGTATTGGGCAACCTGGTGATCAATCTCCCCGGTTTTCTTATCCCAGATTCGCTGCGGATAACCGTCCGCCCCCTGCGGTGAGTAGACTGCTTCCCAGATATCCCACTGCTCCCCGGAGCGGCTTTTGGTGCCTAACAGCAGCTCGCGGTGATTCATCTCCACCAGCATGGAACTGACCTCCCCCAAATAATTACGATGCCCGGGCCGGGGGGTGAGTTTGAAGCGGCTGTCCAAATGATAGGCGTTTTGATGTTCATAGATATTGACGATGGTATAAGCGCGAAAATCGATCGGGTCGGGGCAGGCCACGTAGGCGCCATTGAACATATCCGGGTAAAACACCTGCGTTGCCAGCGCTTCCCAGCCACCGGTAGAGCCGCCGTAGGTAAATCGCGCCCAGCCCTCCCCCAACCCGCGAAACATCTTCTCCACGTACGGGATTAGCTCGTGGTTGATCGCGTCACCATACGGCCCCAGATTGGCCGAGTTGACCGCGTAAGAATCGTCGTAGTAGGGATTGGCGTGCTGGATTTTCATGATGATCACCCGCGGAAAATCCGGGCCAGTCCACTCCTTGTAGAACTGGTAGGCATGTTCCCAGACGATCTTGTTGTAGCCTTCCAGATGGAAGCGTTTGCTGTATTCCGGTTTTAAATCCGCCGGCGGAGGCGTTTCCTTAAATCCCCCAAAGCTATAGGGGAAATGGCCGTGATTGACCACCAGCGGATAACGAGCATCGGGGTGCTCGTCGAAGCCCTCCGGGAGCAGCAGCACCGCTCCCAGGTACATGGGCCGTCCCCAGAACTCGCTCAGCAGCTTGCTTTTGATTTTCACATGCTTGATGTACTTGGTATCCTCCGGCTCGGGTATCTCCGGGATGACCTGATCCAGCATGATTTTTATCTCGTCGGAATGCGCCGGATCGATTTTTACCTTGCGGGGAGTGCTGTAGAAATTGCCCGGTTTCTTATTCCAGTGCTGACCCTCTCCTCTATCGGGCGGTAATTTGACGGTGTGCCCGGTAGCGAGGTGGAAAGTCTCATAGCGGTTGATCAGCGCCTGAATGTAATACTCCCCGGGCGGCACATCGCGGAGATGCTCAATCGGGTAACCGAATGCCGACCCGCCGACGATCGCTGTCGCACCGGGTTGCCAGCCTTCCACATCTACGCCAAAACCCAGTTGAGTCTCCGGCCCGTCGACAATCTGGAACCGCGGTTCTTTGGAGGGATCGGTGGAGAGCAGCACCAGGAGGCGGCCATCCTGCGCCTGGCTGCTTAGTTCCGGGGAAAATGTAACGGCGAAGCGTAGCCCGGCCGCCTTTTCATCAGCAGATAACGGCGCGGTTGCAACGATGAATTGAATAATCAGACAGAAAAACGGCAACAGTAGAGTTCGGAGATTCATAAAACACTCCCGGTTGAGGTGGTGGTTTTTTGATTTGAATGTTTCCTGGAATATCGATAAATTCAGCGAGATATGAAAGGCGGATGTAAAATATTCTTCATATTTTTCTCATAACCTCAGCGAAAATACACGGGAGCAGTCATGACGAAAAAAATAATTCTGTTGGTAATCGTCCTGGTTTTCCCCTCTCTGGCCCAAATCATATCCACAAACTCAAACGGGTTCTTTCCTGAAATCCCCCAGGCAGAAATTAAAGATTTTTCCCTGGGGAGCTATGGGTTTGGGCCGGATGGAAATCGTTATAACCCTGGAAATTTTAAGAGAACGTCAGGATTTTATCTGTCCGTGGGTATGGTTTCCAGTGTAGCCGGAGGCATTACATTTTTAAATGCTTCGAAAATTGATGATCATTTGAAAGTCTATGAGAATAGCAGCCTATTCAGGCCGAATTTTCTCGCATTCTACCGGCATCAAAATGTAGTCGTTCAACTGAGCTTTGCCAACGATTATCTCTTTTACTATAAGACAAAACCGGGATTAACACCGACACCAAACTACGATTTCCACACCAATATAGGTGTCTTTAGGGTGACTTCTGACCGGCAGGAGATTCAAACCCTAATGAGGACCCTACAAGTTGCAACATCAATTCATAGCTTTAATAATTTCACCCTGACCCTGGGAATTCTTTCTCCATCCATTAAGCGAATTTTCGATATCAAAGTGATCGATCCGGTTGTTTATAAAAGTGACTTCTTGAAGGAGTTTCAATACTTTGTATCACTGAACTACCGATCGAAGAGAGGCATTAAAGCCTATTTGCAATTTTTATCTCAGGATAGCCACGTTCCCCTTTCGGATGGCATCTATAAGTTAGATACAATTACCCTTGTTGATACAGGAAACACCGCATTTTACTATGGCCGGATTGCTTACGGTGTTCAAACGGGTGGGCCGTCTTCCTTCAAGTTATCTTTAGAGATGCGGCATCAGTTCCTGACTAATGAGTTATCCGATATATTCAATAGTGAAGCAATATTGGGTGCGATTTATCAACGGGAAAAATTCGCCCTGGGAATTCTCTATACACGCTATTTGAAATACGAAACTCTTACCCCGCTGCCTCAATCTGCCTTTGATTTTTCAGAGATCACCACACCTTATTCGGTAGGTTTATCGATCGGATTTAAAACACAAAATCTTGCAATTAAAGCGTTGTATCAATATTCTAAGTCCAGATATAAACTGGATAAGGCAACAAATCTCTGGTCAGAGAATGTTTCTCAATTTATCTCGGTAAATTTAGGGTATTATCTGGACTTATAGCAAGATAATAAATCTCAACACAATTTATATCTCGCAACACAATTCCGGCTATCTCCAGCTCCCCTGTGTTATTGGACCTCTTACCTTTTTCCCTTTCCCCTTTTTCCTTTTTCCTTTTTCCTTTTTCCCTTTTTCCCTTTCCCACCCCCCATTCTGCTCTTTAATCTTTGATCTTTGTTCTTTGATCTTTGATTTCCTTTTCCCTTTTACCTTTTCCCTTTTACCTTATTTTACCCTTCTTCATCTTCATTCTTACGCAGCTTGGGAGGCAGAAAGGCTTGCAGTTTCTGTTCCACCAACCGGGGGTTATCACCGGATTGAATGGAGAGAATTCCGGCGATAATCATTTCCCGGATTTGCACTTCATCTTTTGTCCGTTCTTTCAACTTTCCGGCTAAGGGCAGGAAGATAAAATTGGATAATACGGCACCGTAAAAGGTAGTCACCAGCGCCACGGCCATGGAGGGTCCGATGCTGGAGGGATCACTCATCGTTTGTAACATGAACACCAGACCAATCAATGTTCCGATCATACCGAAGGCCGGAGCATAGGTCCCAAATGCTTCAAAGATGCCATGCCCTTTGGAATGGCGTTCTTCCAGGTTGGCAATTTCCGCTTCCAGAATCTCCCGCAGCAGTTCCGGTTCGGTGCCGTCAATGGCTAATTGCAACCCGGTTTTGATGAAGGGGTCTTCAATTTCCTTCACATGAGATTCCAGAGCCAGCAGCCCATCTTTGCGGGCTTCTTCGGCAAATTTTACCAGCATCTCTATCATCTCTTTGGGGTCACTGGCATTTTGCATGATGGTCTGTCGAACCACCCCCATGATGCTCAACACTTCCTTTAAAGAATACTGAATGAAGACGGCGGCAATCGTTCCTCCGATAACGATTAACAAGGAGGGAATGTTGATAAATCCACCGATGCCACCGGCGGTAAAAATTGAACCCAGAATGGTTGCTGACCCACCAAAAAAACCGATTAATGTGGCTATGTCCAGAGCTTTTTTCATAGCGGCTGTTTTTCCAGTTTAACTCTAATGTTTTCAAAACATCGCTGTCGATAGCTGACGATTTTTTCCACGACTTCATCTACAGAATCTTTGACAATGATTTTTTTCCCGGTCATGGTGGTGATAATGGTATCCGGGGTTGCTTCAATAAATTCTATCAATTCTGCGTTGATGGTAATCGGGCTATTGTTAATTCTGGTTACTGTAATCATCTTGCTTCACCTGTTAAAACCGTTTTATCCGGAGCGGGGAGCCGCTGACGATTCCCCGCTCCCTGATGCTATTCTTACCGTTTGAGATTGGTTACTTCTTGCAATAACTCATCGCTCACCGTGATGGTTCGGGCATTGGCTTGAAATCCCCGTTGAGCGACAATCATGCGGGTAAATTCTTCCGCCAGATCCACATTGGATTGTTCCAGTGCTCCGGAGACAATGGTCGTATTTACCCCTTCTCCGGCGGTCGTTAAGATGGGATCACCGGAGTTTCCGGAAAGTTCGAACAAGTTGCCTTCCGTGCGGAGCAAGCCACCGGGGTTAGCAAAATTGGCCAGAACAATTTGACCCAGTAATTTTACCACCCCATTACTGAAGGCACCCATAATCTGTCCGGTTTGATCAATGCTGAGGCGGTCGAGGATTCCCATCCCGTAACCATCCTGATAGGTGAACACGGCATTGCTGTTGATACCACTGAACTGGGTGATACCATCAAAGCCACCAATCTGTCCCGGATTGAGTTCGATGCTCAGCAAATCACTGCTTCCATCTCCGGAGGATATTTGCAAGGATGTAGAGCCATCATCAAACTGAAAGGACTTCAAAGAGCCATCGGTGTTGAATTCCACGTATCCGCTGCTACCGCCGGTAATCGTTGCCGGTTCCTGTACCGTCGCTTCCCAGGTCCAGCGGTTGGGTTGCTGCACATCCTTGGTGAAGACCAGGGTCAGGTCAAAACTGTTACCGAGAGAATCAAATACGGTAATGGTAGAGGATTGCTGGGCATCCTGAGCTTCCTGCAATACTGTGTAGTTGCCCGGAGTGGAATCAAAGATATTATTGAACTCGGTACGACCACTGGCTTTAATATCCAGATTGGATAATTCGTAGATTTTACCACCATCGCCGGTAATGGTTAATGAACCATCATCGGTAGATATTTC
>RFIL01000361.1 GCA_003695285.1 Calditrichota bacterium | reverse complement strand
TTTCTCATTGAAGGCAGTGATTTTATCAATGGTGCAGTGATTAGTGTTGACGGTGGCCGTTCACTGGTCTAATACATTCCAATTTTCTGGGTTACAGCAATCGGTGTTCCCGATTCCTGACAATGTTTCTCTCGAAGAGTGTATTCCCCCTTCCGATAGAAAATTTTCCTGAAATGAATATTTCAGTCATTTGTGGGTATATTCAGTCGCAATATTACATCAGCAAAATCGGAGGAAGCACATTATGCAGACGATATTCAAGGTCTTTGTTTTCTTTTTTATGATGGTTTTCTGGAACATCATGATGATTCATGCACAGGAAGGTTCTTCGTTAGCTGGAAATTGGCAGGGAACCTTAAAGGTTTCGGGAATGGAACTAAGGGTGGTGTTTCATATCCGGGAAGGGGCAGATGGTGCATTCACCGGAACAATGGATAGCCCGGATCAGGGGGCAGCCGGAATCCCGGTGAGTGCCGTACTTCAGGATGGTCAACAGGTAACTTTTGAGATTGAAGCTATCAAGGGCTCATTTCAGGGAACGCTTTCACAGGATGGAAATCGGATTAACGGTGAGTGGCGGCAACTGGGTTCCCGGTTGCCTCTGGAGCTTGAGAAAACAAATCAACCGGCAGAAATAAAACGTCCCCAGGAGCCCCGCCCTCCTTACCCTTACCGAATCGAAGAAATAACCTTTCCTAACGAGGACGCCGGTATTCACCTTGCCGGCACTTTAACTCTACCCGACACCTCCTCGCCGGTTCCGGCGGTGATACTGGTCAGCGGATCTGGTCCGCAGGATCGGGATGAAACTTTAATGGGACATAAACCCTTCTGGGTTCTGGCAGATTACTTAACCTCCAGGGGAATTGCTGTCCTACGTTACGATGATCGCGGAATCGGTCAGTCGGAAGGTGATTTTAAAACAGCCACCTTAACCGATTTTGTCAATGATGTTCTGGCAGGTCTCGCATATCTCAGAACCCGGAAGGAAGTGGACCCGGATAGGATCGGTGTCATCGGTCATAGTGAGGGGGCATGGATTGCCCCGGAAGTGGCCGTTAAAGATGGTAAAGTGGCCTTTCTGGTGCTTCTGGCCTCACCGGGAGTGAGTGGAGAAGAACTCCTTCTCCTGCAGAATCGAGCGATTTTGAAAGCCAGCGGTTTTTCGGATACATTTATTGATAAGCAACTTCGCATTCAGAAGAAAACCTTTCAGGTGTTAAAATCCGCCAAAAGTGATAGTGTCGCCAGGGAACGCATTCGAGCGTTGAACCGCCAGTTTCTGGAGAGTTTATCCCCGGAGGAAAGAGAGAGGCTGGAGCAACAGGGAAGTTCTGAAGCTTTGCTGGAAGCCCGATTGCCAATCCTTGTCTCTCCCTGGTTTCGACAATTATTAACCTATGATTCCCGCCCGGTGCTTGCCAGAGTGAGCTGTCCCATTCTGGCTCTCAATGGTAGCAAAGATTTACAAGTGCCATCACGAATTAATCTTTCCAATATCGAGCGGGTATTAAAAGAAAGCGGGCATAAAAACTTTGTAATAAAGGAACTCCCCGGGTTAAATCACCTTTTTCAACATGCGGAGACGGGATTACCCAACGAATATGCAAAGATTGAGGAAACCTTTGCTCCCGAAGCCCTTGAAGAAATAAGCACCTGGATTCTTAAACTTGCCAATGAAAAGCGGGGGCAATAATCTCAGGGTGGTGTGTTATTCTTTTTTGAGAATTAGCCGGTCTTCCTGCAATTCCAGGGAAGAAAACCCCACCCGGTTCAGGGCGATTTTAGGGGGAAGCAGTCCCTTTAATCCGAAAAAGGATTGCAGAGTGTTCAATGAATATTTGACTTTACCAATGGTGACAGTTGCATCCTCAGCAAGGGTCAGATATTGGTTGGTAATCAGAGGGGTACCGGAAAGTTTCAGGTAAAGATTGTTGGGGGAAGTACGGGTGATATATTCTTTTACAAAACGGTATTGGGAAGGCAACAATTCCCAGGGGATTTTTTTAACATTAACCACCATTTCTACATCTACTTTATCCGGATGGATATCAGTCCGCAGACCTTTCACAAAAGCAGCCTGTTCTTCTGTTAAATGCTCGTGCACAGTTGCCAGAATGAGTTCGGTTACCTCTGTTTCAGTCAATTGCACCTGTTGATTTTTATGAAGTTGTTGGACAACCTCCTCGGGTGATTGGGGTGGTTGTGGTGTTTTTTTCGGGGATTTTGCAATGGGTTTGTTCCTCTGTGAAGGAGATTCCGGCTGCGGGGGTGGGGTTTGGGGTTCCGGTGTTTGACGTTCATCAATCTCAGCAGGAATATTCTCTACGGTCCCGTGAGGTTCGGATGAAGAAGAAGTTCGATACCAATCGGGTAAATAATGGAATTGGTTGGTTAAATACCAGTAAATCCCACCTCCAACCATTAGTGCAATCACAATACCTATGATGATTTTTTTCATCTTTCTTTCCCGCTTTGTTTAGCTATGAATGTTAAATATACGCTGGAGAGAATTTTTTCCGTAGTAAGAAATCACAAATATAACATCTGCAGGGTAGATATCAATCACCTGTTGGCAATACGGCTGCTTATTCGTAAATTTCCCCTCTTTTGTTGCGCAACATCTGATAGTTCCTTTTAGTCATATTCACAATACGGGCTGTCCTTATGAATCTGTTCAAGAACATCTCTGGCAAACCCGTCCCTCTGGTTGAGAGAATCACTGCTTATTACAAAAAATATGAAAAATATGTTCCTTTACTCTCTTTCTTTGCCGGATTTGGGTGGGACAATTTAACCCTGAAACGCATTGATCAACTCATTGATAATCTCCAATTATTGTTTTATTTAATTTTACTGGCAACCTGCATCATCCTGGTGAATTTGATTCAATCCCGGGCAGTGAAGAAACCCCTTCTGTTAAAATATTCCGACTGGTATCCTCTGGGGATCCAGTTTTTTCTGGGAGGTTTGTTTAGTGCGTATGTGGTATTCTACTTCCAGAGTGCTTCGGTGACGGAATCATTCCTTTTTGTGATCTTGCTTTTCTTACTGCTGGTGGCCAATGAATTCCTGGAAAATCGATTAACGAATTTATATTTACAATTATCGCTCTTCTTTATTGCAGCCTTTTCTTTTTTCATCTTCTTTCTTCCGGTGGTGACCAAAAAGTTAAATGTCTACATGTTTCTTCTGGGAGGATTCATCAGTTTAGTGCTGGTTGGAGGCGTGTTAATTATTCTACGAAAAAAGAATGCCATAGCCAGTAATAGACAGTTCAAGCGAGTTATTGGTATCATTGGTTCCCTTTACATCCTGTTGAACGGATTTTATTTTATCAACTGGATTCCTCCGGTTCCCCTTTCTTTAAAAGAAGGTGCCATTTTTCACCATGTCAAACGGGTTGATTCCCGCTATGAAGTTCAATATGAAAAACCAGGATGGTATGAATTCTGGAAGAATTCCGATGAGGAGTTTCATTTTGCCCCGGGTGATACGGTCTTCTGTTTTGCCTCGGTTTTTGCTCCGACCCGCCTGGAAACCAAAATTTATCAGCACTGGCAATTCTATCATCCCGAACGGGGAGAATGGATAACTACCGACCGTCTCTCCTATCCAATTACCGGTGGGCGGGATGGCGGATATCGCGGATTTACCTATAAGAAGAATGTTCAACCCGGAGAATGGCGAGTGGATGTTGAAGATGCTCAGGGGCGACTATTGGGAAGGATATCCTTTAAGGTGATTGAAATACCCAGGCGCAATTATCTCTTAATTACCGAGTATCGATAAAAAAAGGCACCGATATCCCTATCGGTGCCCTTCGGATGAG
>RFIL01000360.1 GCA_003695285.1 Calditrichota bacterium | reverse complement strand
ATTCGGTGCACTGATGTAATCCTGTGGAAACGGAGTTTCTGTAACTATTGCGTTCCAAAACGGGAGTTTTGGAACGAGTAGAACCTCTCAGGGTTGGTAACCGCGCCGTAAGGCGTTCCTTCCGGAATATGCTTTAGCTTGCGGGTGGATGCAGGGGATCAAAACAAGTTTTGATAATCCGATTTACCTTGTTCCCGAACTCCGGGTTGGGAATTGAGTTTTTCGTGTAATTGCGTTCCATCTTGGTCGGCAAAGATTGGAATGGGAGAATGCTCTTCTCCAATCCATATACCTGGTCTAACCTGAGCATTTAGTCCCAAAAACCCCTGATAATTTCTAAAAATAGTACACTTCATTTTCCTGTGAGACGCATTACATTGGAAGAAACCAAAATCCGGTAATTTTTCCTGTTCAACTATCAATTGGAGGTGCAGGTGCGTTCTAAATTTGCTTTTATCGGAGGTAAAGTTTTTAGCCTTTTAGTCATTTTGCCTTTTCTGGCCAGTTGCTACGATTGGCCGAAGGATTATCAACAGATCCTCCCCCGGGGCAGAATTGCCGCCATCACCAATCCTACTTTTGTCACCGCGAAAGAGGCCGAAATATCCCCGGATTCCTGGGTACTGGGAGTGGTCATTAATGGGGAGAGCCGGGCATATAGCCTGAATTTATTAAATGCCCATGAGGTGGTGAATGATCAAATCGGGGATACCCCATTTGCGGCGGTGTGGTGACCGCTGGCCAATGCTGCCGTCGTGTACGACAGAGAATACAATGGTCAGACTTATACCCTGGAAGCTTCCGGTGGATTAATGAACAGTACTCTGGTCATGCAAGATCGGGAAACGGATAGCTACTGGTCATTAATGCATGAAGAGGTAGTCGCCGGAAAGTTAAAAGGGACGAAATTGGAGGAATTACCGGTAGGGGTAAAAATGCAATGGAAGGATTGGGTGAAGCTCCATCCGGACACCAAAGTGCTTTCGGTAAACGGGCGAGAAGACGCCCCGGATGTCTATGAAGATTATTTCTCCTCACCCCTGGGCTTTCGGAATACCCAGGCAGAGGATCGGAGACTTCCCACCAAGCAGCCTATTTTTGCCTTTAAATTTAAGAACAAACCGGTGGCGGTTCCTCATGAGTTTATTGAAGGGGGGAAAGTTTTTGATACCGGAAGCGGGGAAAAAATCTTTTTTTATCGACCTGTTGGGGCCCCCAAGTTTTTTTCCACCTTCGCTTATGTTACCCGCGGAAAGGGCTTTGTTAAAAATAGTGAGGGCAAATGGCAGGATATTGACAGCGGTTGTCTGTTTAATGAGGTCACCGGTGTTTTTGAAGGTGGAAATGGAGAATGTCCTCAACGCTTAGGTGGCTTTGATACCTTCTGGTATAATTGGAGTTTGAATCATCCGGATACTGAACTTTTGGGTAAATAGTCAGTTCCGTGAAATTTTTTTTTAGTCCGGGGGATTCTCCCGGAAATAGCCCCCGTTGATTACCACGGGGGCTATATATATTATTTTCCCCGACAGCATTTTCCCTAAGGGAAACTCCGGGCTTCTGTTTATTTTCGAGCTGCTTTTTCCAGGAGTTCCGGAACTAACTTCTCTCCGGAGACTTCCCCGCTTTCTACAAATTCATGAGCAAAATATTTTCGACCAAAATAGAGAGCTACATTTACCAGACCAATCAACACCGGAACTTCTACCAGGGGACCGATAACAGTGGCAAATGCCGCCTGTGAATTGATCCCGAACACAGCCACCGCCACAGCGATTGCCAGTTCAAAATCGTTGCTTCCGGCAGTAAATGCCACCGTTGTGGTTTTCGCATATGGGGTCCCGATTTTCCGGGCAAAGTAGAAGGTAATGAAAAACATCAGGGCAAAGTATAAGGTGTAGGGGATGGCTACCCGAAACACTTCCAGGGGCAGTTCAACAATGGAATGCCCTTTTAAGGAAAACATGACAAAGATGGTAAAAAGCAAAGCAATAGGCGTAAGCAAGGAGACCCGGGGGATAAACTGTTGAAAATACCAGCTATCACCTTTTAATTTTCTCAGGAAAATATTGGAGATCAATCCGGCCAAAAAAGGAATACCCAGATAAATTAAAACGGTTAAAGCGATTTCGCCAATGGTCACTTCCACAATTGCCCCGTTCAATCCAAAAAATGGGGGAAGAACCGTTATAAAGAAATAGGCATAAACCGAATAAAGAAAGACTTGAAACAAGGCATTAAAAGCCACCAGTCCGGCTGCCAATTCGGAGTCGCCTTTGGCTAAATCATTCCATACCAGAACCATGGCAATGCAACGGGCCAGGCCCACCAAAATTACCCCAACCATCATCTCCGGTTTATCCGGTAATAATAAGATGGCCAGAAAAAACATCACCAGGGGACCTACAATCCAGTTTTGAACCAGGGAAAGAACTAACAATTTGAGATTTCGAAAAACTTTGGGAAGTTGTTCATAGCGCACCTTAGCCAACGGTGGATACATCATAAGAATCAACCCGATTGCAATAGGGATATTGGTGGTACCGCTTTTGAATGTATCCCAGAAGTTGGAAATGGAAGGATTCATATATCCCAAAAACACCCCGATAAACATGGTTAAAAAAATCCAGAGTGTCAGGAATCGGTCGAAAAATGATAATTTGCTGGATACCTTAGACATCAGCTCTCCTTTCTTTATTTTGCGTTTCCTTTGATCTTTTCCAGATAGAACTTGTTGAACTCTTCTTTAATTTCATCCCGGACCTTTCGGAAGATGGCTAAAACTTCTTCCTCGCTACCGGTGGCTTCTGCCGGGTCTTCAAATCCAATATGGAGTTGTTCTTTCACATCCCCCATGAACACGGGGCAGGTTTCCCGGGCATGATCACAGACGGTGATGACATAATCAAAAGATTTATCTAAAAATTGCTGCACATCCTTGGGATACCCTCCGCTGATATCGATTCCTACCTCCTTCATCACCTGTACCGCTTTGGGATGTACCTGAGAGGAGGGGTTGGTTCCGGCGGAATAGACCTCCAGAGTGGGGTCAAATGATTTTAAAAAACCTTCTGCCATCTGACTTCTGCAGGAATTTCCGGTGCATAAGATTAAGATTCGTTTCATCATATCTCCTGAAGTTTAGTTTCCTTTTACCCTTTGGTAATAAAATGTTTCCTCTCCGCTGCCAATCTCCTCTGAGATTGGATGGTTTCGTTTGATTCAATTTTTTGGGGATGCTGTTGAGCCCGTTCCCTTTATTTAAGCTCTTTAGCGAATGGATGCATATCCCCCTTGAACCCCATTTTTGGAAAGCACTACCTGCCAGAGTTGGGTTGAGCGTGCTCGAAACCCACCGGCACTGGATAACAAAAAGTAGCGCCACATGCGGTAGAAGCGTTCATCATAGCGATGTTTAATGTGCTCCCAGTTCTTTACAAAATTCTCGTGCCAGGCCATCAATGTCCGATCATAGTCGGTTCCAAAGTTATGCCAGTCTTCCATAACAAATAGCCCCTCAATTGCTTTCCCAATCTGGGCAATGGAAGGAAGCATGGAATTGGGAAAAATATATTTGTTAATCCAGGGATTGGTACTTTTAACCGAATAATTTCCTCCAATGGTATGTAACAAAAAAAGTCCTTCATCGGGTAAACAACGATGAACCACCTCCATATAGGTGCGATAGTT
>RFIL01000359.1 GCA_003695285.1 Calditrichota bacterium | reverse complement strand
GGTGGCGACATAAGTCAAAGCAGCGGCATTTAAAACCTTTTTGGCGGCGGATGCTTCCTGTCGGGCCAGTAATCCATGATTTACTAATTGTTTCATCGCTCGGTTGCTGGCATTAAATTCAACAGGCAACGTCACCAGATGAAAGAGTACCACCCCGGCAAAGAAAACTATTCCCAGATCCATTAAAATGGGCGCACCAAACAGAAACCCAATAAAAAAGAGAGGAAATGCGGCCATTGAACCTAAATTGGTTACCGGAAGAATGGAATGGCGAATTTTTAAGGGGACATACCCGGTGGCATGCTGGATGACGTGCCCTACCTCATGAGCCGCCACTGCAACCCCGGCAAGGGAGGCCCCTCGATAATTTTCTGTCGATAACCGCACCGTTTTGTCTCGTGGATCATAATGATCACTAAGAACGCCTTCCACCTCTTCAACTTCTACATCATATATCCCGTTAATCTGAAGTAAATGACGTGCCGCATCGTAACCGGTTAATCCTCTGGCATTCTGTATTTTGCTATATTTATTATACGTACTGCGGACTTTGTATTGGGCATAGAAGGCTAACAATAACGCCGGAATTAAAAGGATCATAGTTGGATCCCAAAAAAACATAGACTTCTCCTCCTTTTCAATTCACTAAAAAATTAGATTCATAGATTGATAATGGGTTACGCTATCCGATAGAAAAGGTTCCCCATTACCTGTTCAAGCTCAATATCTTGCCTGGTTCTATTTTCTGAGCTACATAGGTATCTAACATACCCAATATCCTTTTCAGAACCTACTAGATAATAGTTTTAATTAAGGAAGGAGATAATATGTTAATATGCTTTTATCGCAGATTCAACATCCTCAAAAATATCAAACAACTTGTGCAACCGGGTAATTTCTACGATCGCACGAACATGCCCTTGTAATTTAGCCAATTTGACATCCCCATCATTTTTGACTGCTATCCTGAGACAGGTCACAAGAGCTCCCAAACCGATACTATCAATAAAATCTATTCTCCCCATATCGAAAACAAAATTCTTGTATCCTTCTTCAGAAAGTTTTTTGACAGCTTCCCTGAGCTCATTCACTGTGGTTACGTCAACTCTTCCCCTCAAGCTCAGAACCATAATCGTGTCAACTTGTTTAGTATTGATCTTCAGCATTGCTATCTTCCCACAACTAAATGAGTGAATTTCCAACAATCTTTTTTAAATTTATTATTGTATCTTTAGAATCGACTAAATTAAGACAGTGTTTAAGCCGATCTCAAATTTGCAATTTTTTGCTTCATAAAAATATTTTTTTCAGGTTAACACTCTGTATTTGCAACGTACCCCTGTTAAGCTATTGGGAGGACAACATGAAAGATGCAATTCACTGGGAAAAAATAAGCCCAATTTTACAAAATGCCTTACAAGAGGATATTGGTGAGGGTGATTTAACAACGGAATTATTATTTCCGGAAGATCTATCTGCTTGTGCGAAGATAGTTAGCAAAACAGAGGGGATAGTAGCAGGGCTTCCCTTCGCTGAAAAAATATTTCGATTTCTGGACCCTGAAATCGTCTGGAGCCCGGTTGTTTCAGAAGGAGATTCCATTACCCTTAACCAAACACTTGTTACCCTGGAAGGAAAAGCAAGAGCAATACTCACCGGAGAGAGGGTGGCGTTAAATGTTTTACAACGATTATCAGGAATTGCCACGCTAACACACGCCTTTGTGGAACGGGTAAAAGGTCTGCCTGTAAAAATCCTCGATACTCGCAAAACAACTCCGGGGCTAAGATTGTTGGAAAAATATGCGGTAACAATAGGAGGAGGACATAACCACCGGTTCGGTTTAGATGATGCCATTATGATTAAGGACAATCACCGAACCCTTGCCGGTGGGATGGAAAAAGCGTTACAAACCATCCAACCAAAGAGACCAACCGGGATTCCCCTGGAGGTTGAAGCCTCTAATCTGGAAGATGTCAGGACCGCTTTGAACTATTCCGTTGATATCATCATGCTCGACAACATGTCAATTGAGGAAATGAAACAGGCCGTGGACTTGATACAAGGGAAATGTATTATAGAGGCTTCAGGTGGCATAAACCTGGAAACGGTAAAAGAGATCGCACAAACCGGGGTAAACACCATATCCATTGGTGCCCTAACCCATTCGGCAAAGGCACTGGACTTGAGTCTATATGTATACCCGAAACAATAAGCGATTTTTTCTTAAAAAAATGGGATAACATCCGTAAATTAAGTAATTAAAAAAGTTGAATTATAACTGGGAAGTTCATGCGCATACTGATAGTAGATGATGACCGACAGAACCGTCATTTGATAAAAACATATTTGGAAAACGCCGGATTCACCCACATTCTGGAAGCACCATCAGCCGTGGACTGTTTTTCCATGTTAAAAATTTCATCACCTATCCTCCCGGAAAAGGAAGAGGTAGATTTGATTCTCCTGGATCTCCGGATGCCTGAAATTAACGGTGTTGAAGCCTGTAAGAAAATTAAATCAAGCCCAGTTTATAAAGATGTTCCCATAATTATGGTTACTGCTAGTGAAGAAATGGATGATCTGGTTGATTCCTTTAGTGCTGGTGCCACTGATTACATCCGAAAACCTATTCAACGAGTTGAGTTAATAGCCCGGGTAAATGCTGCACTTCGCTTGAAGTATGAGATGGATAAACGAAAACAACATGAACGCGAATTACTGCGCATTCAGGAAGAACTGCGACGGGTGAATCAAGAACTTTTACAGCTCACCGTTAGGGACGAATTAACCGGAGTGTATAATCGTCGTTATTTTGATGAATATATCGAAAATGAATGGAGCAGGGTTACCCGGGAAAAGATGGAGCTTTCCATCATTATAATGGATATTGATTTTTTTAAATTGTATAATGATACCTATGGACATCAGGCTGGAGATGAGTGCTTAAAAAAGGTGGCCGAAACAATGAGACAAGCATTAAAACGCCCGGCAGATCGATTGATTCGATATGGAGGAGAGGAGTTTGTGGCGGTTTTACCCTATACTAAAAAAAGTGGTGCGCAATACCTCGCTGAATTTATTCTCACTCAGGTTGCTGAACTGAAAATTTCACATAAAGCTTCTCCAATCTTACCTTATGTAACCATCAGTGCTGGAGTCGCCACGTATCAGCCGCAGGAAAAATCAAAGATAAAGTCCGTCAAACAGTTAATTGAAAAAGCCGATCAGGCACTTTACCGGGCCAAACAACAGGGGCGTAATTGTGTTGTTATCAGTGATTAAATCCCTTCCTTCTTATCCATAGATTCTCGATAGCATCGTTATGAAAGTATCTTTCGATATTGATTTATTAAAGACAGCAATAAACCTATCGACCTCCCAACTTCGCCAACTAGATACCTATACCTCATTGCTAAAGCAGTGGAACCAACGAGTCAATTTAATTTCACGAAAAGATGTTGACCGCATCTGGGAAAACCACATCATCCCCTCACTCATTCCCTTTTCCTTCCTGATTATTCCAGAAGGAAGCTGGGTCATGGACATGGGGAGCGGAGGAGGGCTACCTTCCATCCCCTGGAAAATCGTTCGCCCGGATCTTCAAATGCTTCTGGTTGATTCCATTCGGAAAAAGACATTGTTTTTAAAACATGTCATTGACTCTCTGAAATTAAAAAACATTTCTGTTGTGAATGAAAGAGTAGAAAACTTAAGCTTACATTTTGAATATCAAAAAAAATTTGATATAATTACTGCAAGGGCTGTTGCAAAAGTTGAAACACTTCTTCACTGGGGGAACCCATTCCTGGCTGAGAATGGTTGGTATCTTCTATGGAAAGGAGAACAGGATATACCCGAATTAACAGATGTTTCACAACGGTTGAATATTCAGGTTGAAATATACAAAACCCCATCCGGGCTACTTTCTCTATCACCACGGCTGGACGGCTTAAGATGGTTTAAAATTAGCACTCCCCGGTAGATTTTTTAAACTGACGATAGTTGCGTTTTTTGAGGAGGTCAATTACGACCATAAACATATCTGAACATTTTCCAACGGCAAAAAAGCAGTTGTTCTCCCTTCTCGAGTTAAATTTGTAAACAGCGTCTGGTAGTATTCATTGTTTTTTAAAGTGATACTTCAATTGATGAACCGCTACATCTCTATTCAGTTTAAAGCCCAAAATACTTTATTTACATAAACCGAGGCTATATGCGAATTAAAGAATTACAGTTGGAAACTCATCTATTAAAAGAGTTAAAACATTTCTATAATGTTTTATTGGGGTTTCAATTGCTTCGAGAAAAGAAAGATGCTTTTACTGTAAAAATCGGTCATTCCCATTTGACATTTCTTACTGCGCAAGAGGGAGAAGAACCGTTTTACCATTTTGCATTTAATATCCCTGAAAATCAGATTATAGAAGCAGCGGGATGGGTTTCCCAAAAAATACCCTTAATTACTGTTAATGAGGAAGAGATATTTGTTTTCCCATCCTGGAATGCTCATTCTATCTATTTTTTCGATCCGGCTGGTAACATTGTGGAATTTATTGCTCGACATAATCTAAAAAATGCCTCCAGAAAGAAATTTTCTGCAAAAAGTGTATTGAATATCAGTGAGATTGGAATCCCTACCGATAATGTAAAATTGTTTGTCAACCAGCTACAACAAGAATTATCGTTGCCCGTTTGGTACGGTCATGAGGGTGACCTGATAGCTTTAGGGGATGAAGAAGGGCTTTTGATTATTGTGCCCCTTGGGAGAAAGTGGTTCCCAACCGATAAACCTGCGGAGAACTATCCCGTCAGTGTGGTTCCGGGATAATACAAAGTTTTCGATAACAGCTGAGGAAAAAATTATGAAATTTCTATATATCTTCCCACATCCGGATGACGAATCTTTTGGGCCAGCACCGGGAATTTCAAAACAGGTGCGGATGGGCCATCAGGTGTATTTATTGACCCTCACCCGAGGAGAAGCAACCAGAGTAAGATTTAAACTGGGGGTTACCAAAGCAGAGATGGGAGAGATTCGGTATCGAGAAATGCAGGAAATGGCAAAGGTGTTAAATTTGACTGAATTAATAGTTCTGGATTTACCGGATAGCGGATTAAAGGAACTGGATCCACGTATTATCGAGAATGTGATTAGCAATACAATTGAAAGAATTCGACCTCAAATCATCATCACCTATCCCGTACATGGCATCAGCGGTTTTCATGATCATTTAGTTACTCATGCAGTAGTAAAACGGGTTTTTGCTGAGCTAAGCTCCCTGGACAATACCTATTTAAGACGCCTGGCATTCTTTACATTGTCTGAGCCAACGGAGAAAGTTGATGGGATTCATCAGTTAAACTACTCCACCCATGAAGAAATTGATTGCATTATGCAGGTAGATGATGTCGATGTTAAAAACTTTCATCGGGCATTGGATTGTTATAAAACCTACCAAGAGGTGATCGAGGCTTCCGGTGTCCGAAAAATGATTACACAAGAAGTTCACTATGAAATTTATCGAGAAAATCATCATCCTCCTCTGAAAGATTTAACTCAAGGTATTGATGAGGGATAATACCCCATGCCAGGAGTGCATCTCTTCAAAGGGGTCTTCTGGTACCCCGGTATCGAACCGTAATCCCAAACCCTATCTGCATTTTGATATCACTTGCATTTTATCAGATGGTGATTTATATTTTGCACCGCTTACAAGGGATAAAGGACGAACCATGGCAAAAGTAAAGCAAAAAGCTGCATCGAAAAAACCGGCTGAAAAATTTCATTTTCCTCTGGGAAAAACCAATTATATGATATTGGTATTAGGAGTGATTTTGTTGATTGTTGGATTTGTGTTCATGGCTCTTCCAGATGATCCGGATGCATTTTTAACCCGAACTCTGGCACCGATAATTTTAGTTTTTTCTTTTCTGGTTGTTATCCCTTTTGGCATCATGTATAAAGAGAAGAAGTAGATATCATTTTGGGCGCTTAGCTCAGCTGGTCTAGAGCGCCGCCCTTACAAGGCGGAGGTCACTGGTTCGAATCCAGTAGCGCCCACAATATTTTCCCAGGTGATTATTTTTTTCTCATACCAATGTATCATGTCTATGTTATTAAAAGTTTATCCCGGGGAATTCTCTACAAGGGCCACACCAACGATCTCCAGCGAAGACTTGAAGAGCATCAACGGGGAAAGCACCCTTC
>RFIL01000358.1 GCA_003695285.1 Calditrichota bacterium | reverse complement strand
TGGCAATTACCTACGAAAAATTAAAGAAAAAAGAATTAGCCATCGCCGAATATGAAAAGGTTCTGGAACTTCCCAAAACAGATGCCGATGATGACCAGTACAAAGCTCAGGCTCAGGAGCGACTTAATAAGCTAAAAAAATAAGTTTCCTGTACTTCCGGACTCACTTCTGATTCATGTTTTCTGCCCCCCCCTCCTGACGGAAATGATACGGTTTCCTTCAGGGAGGGGGCGGTGCTTCTCCGGGTTCCGATCTTTCCCATAATACCTAAAAAACCACCTGCGCAACTCAGGCTGCCACCCCAGCTTCCTTATGATTTAATTTTTTCTCCCATTTCTCTTGATTTTTCTTGGCATCCTGAATATAGGAGGTTAACCCCACCAGTTTAATGACCAGAGCATTTAACCAGGAAATCGGGAAGGGCATTGGGCGAATCACATCCAGAAATAAGACCACCCGTTCACCATCCGTGTCGTTCCAAACTTCATGGTTGTAGGTATCATCAAATACCAGACTCTTTCCTTCTTCCCAATTAGCATACTCCTGCCCCACCCGGATTCGACATAATTCTTTCGGTTCCGGCACGATAACTCCCAGATGGTAGCGAATTAACCCTTTGTAGGGTCCCCGATGATCCGGGATATGTTTGTGTGGTTCCAGAATAGAGAAAAATGCGGTTTTCATCCCGGGTATCTTTTCCAGCAACCGGGTGGTGTTGGGACATAACTGGCAATTTTTTTCCGATTTATAGCCATATCCATAGAGAAAAAAGGTTTTCCATTTTTCATCTGAAATCCGCTTTTGATGGGGTGAAATCTCATGGAAACTTGGTAATTGAGAACGATACTGCAAAATGGTTTCAGCTTCCCTGCGAATGACTGGCCAGTTTTCTTCCAGAAGTTTACTCCATTCAAACTGTGATGACGGAAAGAAGGGCGAATCCCCGATCAGCGAATGCCGCGCGATTACCCGTTCAAACCATTGTAAAATTTTAAAACCTATTTTGAAAACCAGTTTTTTCCGAACTTCGGAAGCTGCTTGAATAATTGACATAATTCTACCCTCACCTTTAAAAAAACTTAAAATTTTATGAGCCTCCCCAAAAACAATCCTCTTCAAGGATTCGGGATCAAAGCAGTTTGCAAACAATACCAGATTCGTAAGTTAAGATAGACTTCAGTCCAAAATAGGGATGTTAGGTAAAATACATTAAAGGTGAGAAGCACAGAACCAGAGGGTGAGGGGGTAAAATCGGTTTATTTGCTAAGCACAGATTCCATTGATAGTTTCATCCGGCTTGACCGGGCAAGGGCTTCTTCAAATTGCTCATTACTTTCATAGACATATCCGAATGTTTGCATCCAGATTTCCGCCTTTTCCATACAGAGATAAAAGAAAACCTTTTCATGCCAGGGGCTAAAGGCGTTATACATGGTACGGAACATGTGCACTTTTAAATGATCCGGGTAGGTAAATTTACCATGGGGGTCCTTCACAAATTCCATTTGCAAAATTTTAGTAGGGTGACCCAGTTTGCGGATTTGTTGCATCACCGGTTTAATCAGGGTAACGCTCCCAAAGGAAATGAATAAAACCTCCTCCGGTGAAAATAATTGCAGGAGTTGGTGCGCTATCCGGGGATAATCCTCATCCCACCCTGAATAATAGACCATGGGGTGAAAATGAAAAGCCACCCGAATACCTTGATCTGCTACCTGCCGAGCAGCCTTGATCCGTTCCTCTAAGGAAGCGGTAAAATGTTCCTCATTTTTGATGATTGTGGGGGTGTTCAGGCTCCAGCTACAAACAATATTGGGAGGCACCTGATTTTCCAGAAAGTAGCGGATGTTATTGGATTTGGTTTTAAATTCCAGCAGAATGTTGGGATGGTCAGCAGCGAAGCCACAGAGGTCATCCAGTATTCCGTTTCGATTTCCCCAGGCCAGGGAATCGGACGATTGACCGGTTCCAATATGGTAGAAGCGATCCGGTTCTAATTGGATTTGCCGAAGTTTCTCACCAAGGTTGGCATCGAATACAATTTCCTCATGGTAAAAGGTCTGGATGGTGCAGTAGCTACATCCGAAAATGCAATTTTCAACCACATCGATGGTGCGGAGGTTACAGCACACAGTGCGGGGAGAAGCCACCGGGCACATTCCAAATACTTTTTTCTCCGAAGCTTTGGTGACGACTCGGCTCTTTTCACGTTTCTTGGGGCGCTGCAATCCCTCCTCAGGATATTTCTTTGCCGCTTTCCGCAAATCGGTTAGATAGGATTGTAAACGAGTTAAAAGTTGCTTCTTGGCAGCAACCCCTTGCTTGTCCAATGTCGCTGTCTGCTCTTCCCACCAATCAGCCAGAAAACCGACTCCCCACATTTCCAGATCCCGACAGGCATCCACCACCTGACGGAATTCCTGAAAGGTCAAACGATAATGAAAAGCAATTTGTTGAAGAAAAGCCTGTTGTTCCGGGCGTAAACGTTCGTAGAGGGTCTTGCCACGGAAACTTTCAAATTTCTCACTATAATTAATGTCTTTTGCCATCTTTAACTTTCTATAGGATTAAATTTTTCTCCAAACAGTTCCTGTGAATATACGGCTACTTCCCCGCGGTTCTTTCATAGATTCTCAGAAAATTAATTTATTGACAATAAGTCCATGTTAGCAATGGATTTTTTGCTCAACATTCAGTACACTCA
>RFIL01000357.1 GCA_003695285.1 Calditrichota bacterium | reverse complement strand
GTTGCGCTTCGAGGTTAAAAGCTTCCTCGAATGTCAACGGGTCTTTACCTGTGGCATGGTACATTAAGTAGTGAGAATAAGATGCTTCTATCGGGTTTCGAACCACAATCAGGATTTTCAATTGCTTCCAATTCGGGACAAACTTTTGAATATTTCGAATGCTTAAATCTCCATAATAGAGATAAGAAGTAGACCCCTCGCCAATGGCTTTTTCTTCCTTCACCCCGGAAAACAGTTCCTGATACTTCCCAAAATCCCGGATAAAATTGGAGAGAGGATGAGGATACATCTGACGACGAATCTTCTCCTCATCGGGATGAACGGTACTGAAAAAGTGGGGTTCCTTGGCCGGACTCATATAGATTTCCGGATGCTGATCCAGGTAATAATAGAGGGAGGTGGTCCCACATTTGGGTGCTCCTACTAACAAAAAATTCGGCAAAGGCCGGCCACTATGTCGGGTATTTTGATGCGTCATCATCCTTTTTCACAATTATTTACATTTAACTGTATATCGGCAGAAAATGCGTTTTCAAAAGGCGGGAATTGAGGGAATAAACCGGTTGGATAAAGAGGGGGCAAAGAGGTTCTTTTCCTTGTTCCCAAACTCCGGGTTTTGGAACACCCGAACCACCAAAACTCTGTTTCGGAGAGATTTTGTACACTGATGTCATGGCATTGGAAACAGAGTTTCTGCTGCTACTTCGTTCCATCCCGGCTGGCCGGGATTGGAACGAGTAGAGACAGCTTGTTCTACTTTAGTAGCCGCACCGTAAGGCGTTCCTTTCTGAACATGCTTTAGCTTTCGGTGGGGTGCAGGGGGATCAAAACAAGTTTAGAATGGTGAATGGAAAATTGTGAATGGTAAATGGTGAGTGGTGGAATAAGAATTCCCCTTGTTGGGGCTGTCTAAAAAGTAAATTCAACCAAGAATAATTAAATAAAAATGAATTTGTTTCAAATTTATTGAACTCACCCCCTTCGCCCCCTCTCTTGGCAAGAGAGGGGGTTGGGGGGAGAGTTGAATTGAATTTCATAAACAGCGACCTGAATAAATTTACATCATTTTCTACTTTTTGGTCAGCCCATTAGCCAAGCTGGCAAGCTATCTAACCATTCCCTGTTCTCAACTTCAGGAGATGAAACGAGAACAAAACTTATAATAAATTGCCTATTGGGGTTTACCTTGCAAGGAGGGGAAGGTAGAGGCTGGAGATGCCCAGTGTCCATCGGGCATAAATGACTCCGGCAAGATTCCAGAAGATTAAACTGAACATGCTGGCTATTGCAGCACCATTGATGCCATAACGTGGGATGAGCAGATAGTTCAGGACAATATTTAACAACGTTGCCACCAAAAGAATCAGGTTTAACACCCGTTCCTTCCCCACCATCCGAATCAATGGTGCGATAAGTCCACAGGAGGCTCCCACCAGTCGCCCCAGACATAAATAGGTTAATGCCATCACTCCCTGATTAAATCCTTTGCCGAATAAGGAAAGTATGAAATTAGGAAACAAAAGACATACACCCAGAATAGGTAGGGTTATCCAGAATAACAATTTCGATGTTTGCTTCACCAGTCTCTTTAATTCCACCAATTTCTGGCTGCCGAACAACTCCGCAAATTTCGGTGCGCCGATGGAATTGATACCCACTGAGGGAATGGTGCTGAGTGCCGCAATTCGCAGGGCAACGGTATAAATCCCGACATCACTTTCGGTGGTAAACATTCCCAGCATGATGCGGTCTATCCAGCCCATCAGTAAGAGCAATGAACCGGAAAGCATCATGTGAAATCCCATTTCCAGAAATTTTCCGGTAGGGATAATGTTCATCTGAGAGGTTGTCGTTTGAGGTAACTTAGTTAAAGCGGATTTCCAGAGTTCATATCCCAGCAACAGAGACAACACCACCCCACCCAGATAGGAATAGAGGGGTATACCGGGTTGTTTGAAATCCATCAGGATAAAAAACCCCAGCAAGAGCGCCCCAATCAGGGTGACACTTACAAATTGGAGAAAGATGGCGGAGGTAATCTGTTTAAGACCCCGCAGCGATTGGGCATAAAGCGACATCAGGACAAAAGGAAAAATACCGATGGCAGCCACCCGGAAGTGGGGTGTCAGATAATGTTTCCCGAACACCTTATCGGCAATCACCGGAGCCAGAATCAGGAGCACCAAGCTAACGGTTCCTGCAATTAACAACGTATAAAGAAAAGATATTCGGGAGAGCTTTTTTATCAATCCCCATTCTTTATTCCCGGCATAGGTGGCAATCATGCGCATGGTTGCCACATCCAGCCCGAATTTCCCCAGCAATCCACCCAGATTGAGCACTGAAAGGGATAGGGCATAAATCCCCATTCCCACGGCTCCGTAATTGCGGGTAATCATCAGGGTAAAGGCGTATCCCAGAATGGCTCCCAGAACGCGGATGGTTAACCCGATGGAAGAACCGGTAAGGAGTTCCCTGAGGTGGGAGTCCCCCTCCACTTTTTTCTTATAGCGCTTCCGGACAGCATTCAAACGACGCAGGGGCATTTTTTATCCATCATCAGTTTAGACCATTTTCTTTTTCAGTTACTCATCCAAGATGGGTAATATACTGAAATTAGAGAAAAATTGACATCATGGTATTTTTTTTAAAGGGAGAATTATCGGAAAGATTTTGAGGGAGAATAGATTCGGGGAGGTAAAAGTGAGAGGAAGATGAATGGAAAAAAAGTAGGGTAAATTAAAGAAGATTTGAAATTAACGGAATCCTGCCAATTTCAGATGTGGATGAATTTTAATCCAGTCGGGGAATTTAATTGTTAATGAAAAAATTAAGTTAGTCAACCTGAGACGGATGTGCATATTCATCAACCCATTTTTTTACCTTTTTTACTGATTGAATCGCTACATCGGCATCACTTTTTAAAGGTGCACCATCTGGAAGTGAGCCCACATCAGGAGGATAACGTACATCAATGTAAATTGAAGATAGAAAATGTATCTCTGTTTCTGTTAGTGGAATTTTCACTCCAAAATTACTACACATTTCCACAAGAACATTAATATCATGAATACGTGGTATTTTTTGATTTAAACTCTCTAAGATCCCTTTTAGAATTTTTTCTACATACTGTTGAGCATGGAAACATATGGTTCTGTAAAGTGAACTCTGCTGCTCCGCTAATAATTCCACGACCTCCAGATCTTCTTGTGCAAAATCCAGCCAATTTTTACTCACTGAAACGGGAGACGACTTATTTGCAGAAGACTTTTCGTTCATACAAAATTTGACCTTCTCGTAAAACCGACTGTAAAAATTGGCTTTGTGCCTGTTGCAAGGCTAGAAATTCCTGAGGGGTGTATACGATAATATCTACCGGCAATGAGGTTTTAATTAATTTTCGCACCTCTACTCTTCTCCAGAGTGGTCGTTTGTCTGTCTCCTTAACAATAAGTAGATCAAGGTCACTCTCTGGCGAATACTCCTCCCTGGCAAATGAACCAAAAAGGACGATCAAATCCGGTTGATAATTTTCGACTAACCGAGATACGATTCGCTCGAGTTCCTCTCGCCAGAATCTTATGTGACTGGTTGGATTGCTTTTCATTTTCTAATCGACTTATTTCATTTAAGAAATCTAAAACAAGATAAGTAAACTCTTCCAGATACGCAAGTTTCTTGCTGTTGATTGGGTTTCAGCGATTAATCCTAAAACTAAAAAATCAGGCAAATAAATTTAATGAAACATTGAGAAATCCATTCAGCCAATTTTTTCAATGCAGTAGAAAAAGGGTTTAAATGTAATCATGTTATGACTTCTTGATAATGCTGCAGGAACCATTGGTAAGTTTGACGAATGCCTTCTTTGAGAGAGATGCGGGGTTGCCAGCCAAGTGATTGGAGTCGACTGATATCCAACAGCTTACGAGGGGTTCCATCCGGTTTGGAGGTATCAAAACGGAGGTCTCCTTCGAATCCCACAATATCCTTTATGAGCATGGCCAGCTCTTTGATGGAAATATCCTTCCCCATTCCCACATTGACAAATTCAGGTTCATCATAATTCAACATCAGAAACAAGCAGGCATCGGCCAGATCATCCACATGTAAAAATTCTCGCCGCGGATTACCGGTGCCCCATATTTCTACATAAGGCTTGTGTTGAATTTTGGCTTCGTGGAACTTGCGGATTAGAGCGGGCAAAACATGAGAGGTTTCCAGGTCAAAATTGTCATTTGGACCATAGAGATTAGTAGGCATGGCAGAGATGAACCGACATCCATATTGACGATGATATGCCTGACACATTTTAATCCCGGCAATTTTCGCGATGGCATAGGGTTCATTGGTGGGTTCCAATACCCCGGTGAGCAGATGCTCTTCTTTCATGGGTTGAGGGGCAAATTTCGGATAGATACAGGAACTGCC
>RFIL01000356.1 GCA_003695285.1 Calditrichota bacterium | reverse complement strand
TGAAGGAGGTGAGTTCAATAAATTTGAAACAAATTCATTTTTATATAATTATTCGTGGTTGAATTTACTTTTTAGACAGCCCCTTGGGGGGAGAGTTGAATTTAATCTTATAAACAGCGACCTGAATAAATTTACATCATTTTCTACTTTTTGGTCAGCCCCCTTCTTTTTAGTGCTCCCTCACAAACTATTTTTCAAGGTGCCCCAATGGGAAACATAAAAGAATTGACTGAAAAATGAAAAATGTGCATATTTTTGGAAACAATGAGGTGCCCGATGAGGCTACTGATTTTTTCCGCATGGTTTCTATTTATTTCTTACCTCTTTCCACAATCCACTGTTGTCATTAGTGATTTTAATAATACGACTCACAGGTTTTATTTAAATGAATGGGAAGCACGCATTCCGGAATTTCTGAAACACGAACTTTCTCGCAGTAATCGAATCACGGTGGTGGAGCGAAAGCATTTGAAGGAGATCCTGGAAGAAAAAGCACTCTCCATGGCCGGGTTAACTGATAGTAGCTCTGCCCGTGAAATCGGAAAAATGTTGGGAGCAGAATACATCATTACGGGGAATATCTCCGAAGTTGGGAATAAAATTCGTATTGACGCTCATCTTATCCATGTTGACAGTCGAAAAGTGGTGAGTGAAAAAGTGGTGGCACCGGATACCAGACATCTCAATGAGATGATCGAATTATTGGGGAATAACTTACGCTATCAGCTAACTGGTGAGAATGAATACCGAAAGGAAAAAATACTAAAAAAATATCCCACCTTGTATGGAGTGCTTTTTACGGGGGCAGGGATTACGGCAACTGTTTGGATCCATAACCGGTTTAAGAAAAAACAGGATGAATATCGTTCAGCCACTTCTCTTACGGAGTTTGATCCACTTTACAATTCAGCGAACCGATTGAATAAACTGCGATATGTGCTGGGAGGAGTTGCCGGTACCAGTGCGCTCATCACCGTTTATTTCTGGTTAAAGAATCTATCCCCTCAAAAAATCTATGCCCAGCAACCATCTTGTTTACCCTTTTTTGCACACTCTCAAAAAGGAGAATACCTTGTCGGTGTTCAGATATCATTTTAACCATCCAAGATTTTTATTTTTTTATCAACTGAGCTTGATAGGTTTATTCGCTTTGTTTTTCACTGGGTGTGAAGACATCCCGAGGGATAACCCCCTGGATCCCCGAAACCCTAACAGTATCCGGGAACATAAGGTGTTGGTTGAAGCTTTTGTCAATACCTCAAACCCATTTAATTATAATGAGGTGGCATTAGAAGCGTTAGATTCGCTCGTTTCCTACAATTCTGAACAAATGATAATCGTTGAGTATCATCGAAATAGCCGTGATTATTCCGATCCCTATCACTTACCGGAAAACGATGCCCTTTATCAAAGCTACCTGTCCATTTATGGGGGAATTTCCGGGATGCCGGATGTCTTTTTTGATGTGCAGGGGGCCCGGGTTCAGGGGGCGTCCACGGTTGCTAATTCTTTTCGACGATTTAGTAATGCTTTGTCCGGGTTGCTGAATCAGAATAGTGAGTATGCTCTGGAGATTCATTATGAAAAGAACGGGAATTTGATCCGTCCAAAAATTACCCTGGCAAAACTGGGTACCACCGATGGGCAAGATTTGCAAATCAGAGCTATCCTGATTGCCCAGATAGACAACAGTTTTCTGAAAAGAGTTGTCAGAGATTATTCCAGCCTGACAGTTGCAACCCTTCCCCATGGTCGTTATGATAGTTTTAATCTTCCCGGGTTAACAATTCGGGAACCTCAACAACCTCATGCCCTGGTCGCTGTGGTTAGTGATCGGTCAGGCCTGGTTATTTATCAGAGTGAAATTCAGTTGATTCAATAAATGAAGGTGTCATGAGTTCTAATATTATCCGACAAATGGGTGGGTTGACTTTAGCGGTCCTCCTCATCACCGTTTTAAACTGTAACAGTGATCTGTTCAAGACCAATCAACCTCCGGTCATTGAAGACCTCTACCCTCTCAATCAAATGTACCAGATAAACCCCGGGGATACGGTTGTCATCGTGGTGGTGGCTTCGGACCCTGATGAAGATGAACTCTCTTATGAGTGGAGTGCCAGCGGGGGGAGTTTTCTATTTCCTCAGGATCGCGATACCATTCGCTGGGTTGCGCCGGTGATTGGAGGGGAATACACCATCACCGTTCTGGTAAAAGATAGTGAGAACAACAGCTCAACTGAGGAATTAAAACTTCAGGTGCTCTCCCAGGATAACCCCACCGTCAAAATAGTATCTCCTCAGGATGGCGATTTTTTAGTTCAGTTTTCAGAAATTACCGTCTCTGCAACTGCTTTCCACATTAACGGATTACAGAGTGTTAGTTTTTGGGTAAATGATTCCCTGATTGAAATTCAACCTCCTCATAGCGGAGATAATATCTACGAGTTTCTTTACAGTGTTAATTTGCCTCCCGGAGGTCATGAGTTTAAGATTCTGGCAAATTCTGTAACCGGACGGGTCGGAGCGGATTCGATTCAGGTTCAGGTAGAAGGT
>RFIL01000355.1 GCA_003695285.1 Calditrichota bacterium | reverse complement strand
TCTTCTCTCATATCCCTTCCTGAAGCTTCTTTCTAATCCTCTTTTTTAAAGGAAACCATATTCACCCATCCATCAAGATAATGTTGGAGATTGTTCTAAATTCTCACGAATCACCGAACGCATACGGTTCACCACATTATCGATAACCCGATGTCCTATTTCGGAAAGGCAGGGCATGCGAGTAATTTGTTCATGATCAAAATCTGCAAATACATAAAGGTAAAAGATATGTATATCCCGTTCAATATTGGAGCGCGCTCGTTTCGCAGAACCTCTTAGCACCGTGACGATTGTCTCATACAGTTCCCAGCGGGTATCAATATCGAGGAATTTCACAAACTCGCTAAACGAACTGACATTTTCAAACTCGGATTCGACAAGGGAATTCAAAAAGTGTTTTTGTACGTAGCGCCCCACAGCCCGATGGCAGGTGGTGATTAAAAAATAATGAAAAACTCTTTCATTATCTCTGGTTTTAAAACTTCGTAAAGCATTGTAATTGTTTTTACAGAGAATAATCAGTATTTCTCCGAAGATATCATCTACCGCTTCCATTAATTGCATCCTTAACCGCGGTACGTTCCAATCACGACATCGTTTGATGATATTGTTATAAATCAACACCTTATATCGATCCAGGAATTCCTCCCAGGCCTTTTGAAAATAGGGAGAACCGGGATCGCTGCAGCGATCTAACAATTCTGCGAGAGGTAACTTTGATTCGGCAAAACCCTTATCCATTTCCTTCCCTTATTCATGCGTTATATCTATTATCCTCTAATAAACCGGAGGTAAAATTGAACCTCAGGAGAGTTAATTAAAAAAAATCTAATTCAGATAGTATTGATACTACTACTAAATTGTAGCCAACCAGTGAAGGATTTCTATTGAAGGCTTTTTTTGCTCCTACCCCCGGACTATGAAAGCTGATAACCCTTTATTTCCTAATAAAATAACTAAAAGCAAAAAAAGATCAAAGTTTTTTCCAAGATATTTAACACGAAAGAGTAAAAAAGGTTCTGAATAAAGTTTCACCCACTTCAGACACCACTACCCATTTTAAATTTCCTTTTCAAACACGTATCTTGATTTTTTTATTGAATTTCAATAACTTAATTTGTTTGAGACAATATAATCAGAGGAGATAAGAGATTTGAACCTCTAACATCTCATCAAGGTTAACCATCACCTCTAAGTATCCATTTGCTACATGGAATTCCTGGCTCTCAATAGCATCTGGCAACTTTTCATTATAGTTTTCGATATATTCAGGCAATCCAAATAAGGGAGTTTATATATGAAATTTTCGATACACCTGTGCTGGATATGGTTTCTGATGACCATTCTGTTGAGTGGCGGCATTGCTCAGATTTCAAATTTCCCCAATCCTCCGATACTTTTTGATCCTCCCATGAGCCCGAGAATTGCCAACTATGAGATCAACGTTCGCCTCATCCCCGAAGATCGACGTCTGGAAGGGCAACAAATTTTGACCTGGAAAAACACCTCCGATGATGAGATCAGTGAATTACAATTTCATCTTTACCTGAATGCTTTCCGTAATTCAAAATCCACGTTTATGATTGAATCCGGTGGTGTTCACCGAGGATTCCAGTTATCAGAAGAGGGATGGGGGTATATTGAACTTAATGAAATCTTCCTCCTCCCAGAACCCAACTCTGATTTGACACACCCCATGCTACCCCGGTTATTGGCTGAGGAAACTATTAAAGGGGAAGATTTACTCCCGACCATGGAATATATTCATCCGGATAACCCGGAGCATATTCATGATAAAACGGTCATTCGGCTCCAACTTCCTCGCTCCCTTGCTCCTGGAGAAGCCATCTCACTCTTCTTTGACTTTACCGCAAAGTTACCAGAACCTCCGTTCGCGCGAACCGGAGCAAAAGAAGAATATTTCTTCGTGGGGCAGTGGTTTCCCAAGATTGGAGTATATACTGACACGGGTTGGAACTGCCACCAATTCCACCGGAACTCCGAATTTTTCGCAGATTACGGGGTTTATAATGTTTGGATAACGGTTCCAGCTGAAAACATTCTTGGGGCTACAGGTTTACCGGTCTCTGATCCAATCATCAACGATGATGGAACCGCTACCCACTTCTACCATGCTGAGGATGTCCACGATTTTGCCTGGACCACCAGTCCCGAATATGTTGAGTTCACCGGAAAAGTTCAAGATGTGGATATTCGGGTACTGATGCAACCGGATCACAAAGATCAGGGGCCCCGACACATTGCTGCGGCTAAAGTGGCAATCTCCCATTTCCAGGATTGGTACGGGGATTATCCCTTTCCCAATCTCACTGTCGTCGATCCTCGACGAGGGGCAAAGGGGTCTGGGGGAATGGAATATCCCACACTGATAACAGCCGGTACAATTTATGGCATCCCCGAAGGGATACGTCCTGTTGAGATGGTCATCATCCATGAATTTGGCCACAACTACTGGTACCATCTCCTGGCCAGCAATGAATTCGAAGAAAGCTGGATGGATGAAGGCATCAATACCTATACCGAGATTCAAATTATGAACGATGCCTATGGACCGGTCGGTGATATGTTTGATTTTCTGGGAATTCGACTAAATGATTTACAATTAAACCGCATGCAATATCTTTCGGGACCGGATTATGATCCGGTGTTAAAAAAAGCCTGGGAATTTTATTCGAGCAGAAGCTATGGGATTAACTCCTATGCCCGACCCGGTATTACCCTGACCACACTTCAAAATTATCTGGGATGGGATAAAATGCTGGAAATTATGCGCACCTA
>RFIL01000354.1 GCA_003695285.1 Calditrichota bacterium | reverse complement strand
CTGCCCGGTCTCAGCTATATCTTCGAAGACCCCTCGTAAAATACCGGAAATAATCTAAGGAAACGCATTCATTAATTGGACAGAATTTTATATTCCGTGGTGCGTGTTCCGTGATGCGTGCCCGCCCCTTTCGGGGAAACGGAAAATTTTTCCTTTTACCCTTTACCTTTCTCCTCTTTTGATCTTTGATCTTTCATCTTTGATCTTTAAATCTTTGATCTTTCATCTTCTTTCCGCCAGCCGCCTCTCCCCTTTGCCTTTTACCCTTTACCTTTTTCCTTCAAATAACCTCTTCCTTATACCTTTTTAAACTCCGAATCTGGATGAAAATAACTGGCCAGAGTTTGATAGAGCAATGTATCCCTTTCCGGTAGGGGGTTGCGGAAAATGCTTCGTTTTAATTGATATAATTTGCGCATCATTTTTCCCTGAGCTTCTTCCCATCGTTGTTGATATTCGGATAAATGTTCTGCTGTGGGGGAAATCCCCTTTTTAAGAAAATCTCCCAGGAATTCACCGGCAATTTTGCCGCTTTCCAGTGCGGTATGAATTCCTCCTCCCGTAATCGGATTCACATGACGGGCAGCATCCCCCACCAGAATGACATGATCAGTGAATTGCTGTTTCAAGGGGGCTGCCAGAGGAACGCCACCGCCCTGAACTTCCACAACATGAGCTTTTTGAAAACGATCTGCCCAGGGTGAATGGTTAAGGAAATTTTCCAGATGCCACCGAGCATCCTTATCGGTGATGGAACGGATGACTCCCAGCCCCACCTCTGCATATCCATTTCCTTTGGGAAATATCCAGGCATATCCACCAGGTGCCCATTGATGTCCTGTAATTATCTCCAGCAAACCCTCCGTTTCCACCCCTTCCACAACATACTGTAAACAGGAGGCGATTTCACTCAGCCGGATATGGGTGCGTAAACCGACCCACTTCCCCACCTGAGATTGGATTCCATCCGCACCCACTACCACCGTTGCACAAATCCGATGGACGGTATTAAACTGTTTTAATTCCACCTCAGCTTTCCCATCCTCTCTGAACAATAGACTTACGGCTTCGGTTTTCAAATGCACTTCCGCCCCTACTTGTTGGGCCTGATTTACCAAAAACCGGTCAAATCGGCGGCGGTCAACCACATACCCCAGAGGCTGGGAGCTATATTCCTCGGGTTTCAATTCCCGGTAATCAATTCGGGTGGAATTCCCCCCGGCATCGTAAACCCGAAAACCGTAAATCGGGGCTGAAATAAATTCCTCCGTGGGTGAAATGTCCGCTCCGTGAAGAGCATGAGCACTCAAAGCACCCGAGCATTGAATAGGTGCGCCCAACTCCTGACGCTTATCCACCAACAATACCCGTGCGCCCGTTTCGGCAACATAGCGAGCTGTGGTTGACCCGGCAGGGCCTCCTCCAATAACCACCACATCATATTCATCACTGCTAAACATCATCTATTCCCCGGTCTCGATTTTACAGCACCAGCTTTCCATCCTTAAGGATGGTTTTTCCATCAATGGTAAGGGTAGGCTGTTTTAAGATGCCGTCGACGTGGAAACCAACATTACAGGTGCCCCCCATGGAAACGTTATTTCCCAGAGCTAGATGCACCGTTCCCAGCACTTTCTCATCTTCTAATACTGTACCTTTAATCTCCGCTTTATCATTGGTACCCACTCCCAGTTCCGCCAGATTTCGAGCTTTCTCACCCACTGCATTGACCATCTTCTCAAACTCTTTAGCCTTAGTGCCACCCTCTATTTTCACCGCCATACCGTTCTCAACGGTAATCCGCACCGGCTCATCGGTTATCAATCCGATTCCGGCGAGTGACCCATCCACCACATAAACACCCTGCGCTTTACCTTCCACGGGCATTAAATAAGCTTCCCCGGAAGGTAAATTACCAAAACTACCCGGTTCAGTAACCAGCCCGGTAGAGGCGATAGCGGATATTCCTCCAATGGGGATTTCAATATCCGTTCCGGCAGGAGTGGTGATATGGGCAATATTTCCATTGGTTAAAATTTCTGCGATGCGACGGGTCAATCTGGCAATCTGATGGTAGTCAGCACGCATGGTGCGAATCATCACATCTTCGGTAATACCCGGCATGGTTCCCACCCGGGCTCCCGCTTTGCAGGCATTACGGCGGGCATCGGTATGGGTTAAAGAGGTGGAAGTCGGGCAGATGACCACATTGGCCAGCTTCATGGCTTCGCTGATTAACAACGGAGGTTCTTCACCGTTCACTTCTCGGGGGAGCATTTCCAGAATCATCACCTCACCGGCCAGCTCCTGGCACACATCGAACAAGGCTTGACCTATCGTTCGGCAGGGAGCATCGGTTACAATTAAAACGGTTTCCTCTGGCTGAACATTCATACAATCTCTGGCAGCAACCAGTGCCGCTTCGTGCAGTGCATCCATCTCTTTTCTCTTCTGGTTTGATTGAACATGTACATTTTGCAGAATGTATTTTTCATTCAAAGAAACTTATCATTTAAGGGTGATGTTTGCAAGGTGGAATCCAATTAAATAAAGATGTGTATGACACCCTTGAATCAGGTGCCTTATTTACAAGCTTTTTGATGACTG